>NZ_JACOOZ010000006.1:0-241417 GCF_014287775.1 Eubacterium segne | reverse complement strand
GCATAATAATTAACATCAGGATTTGCCTTTAAAATATAAGCCTCACCTAATTCACCGGTTCCTTCCCATGTGACTGACGGATCAATTGTAACAGGATACTTTCTGTCAGTTGAAGTCAAGTAGTCATTATCTACAACTATTTTTAATATATATGCATTTATTCCCTTTGTTTCAGAAACGGACTTCTCTAATTCATAATGTACATCTTCACTGTATGCTTTTCCCGTACTATCATTCATTGATGGTGCCGGAATTCCCGCAACAATACTGTCTTTTTCCTTGTCAATAAATGAAATCCCACCACCTACTGCATCAAGACGTACCTCAAGATTTTCAGTACATATTTTATATAAAAATTCATTATTATCAGGAATTTCATTAAGTATAATGTCTTCTTTTATTCCATGCTCTAACGAATGATATGCTATTTTTGTATCATTCCCGGTGTTTTCATATACTGCCTTTATGCTTTTTTCTTCCTTCTTTCCAGTTACAGCATCCTCAATTTTTTCAGTTTCTAATGATACCTTATCGGTTTTAGTTTCTACATAATCATCCGAATTCTCCCCGGCATCCAACGGTACAAATGATATTCTGTAGTCATCCTGTGTAAGAAGAACCGGGCTTTCCTCCCCGATTGTTTCCGGCAAATATTGTTTTGTATCTCCGGACTTATTTACATACTTGTATTTTTTTGAATTTTTTACGGAAATATTTTTTGCCAAAGATATGATTTTCTTATCCTGTGATTCAGCGGAAACCAACTCTGAATTATAATTTCTTAATTTTCCATCCTCTTCAAAGCGTATGTTGTCTGAATAATATACTGTTTTTTTCATTCCGTTGCTCATAAGGTACGTATTTGAATTTTCATCTCTCATACTCTTTATTTCCTTAATTACAACAGGCTTTTCTCTACCTTCATCATCAATGCTCTTGTCATTATTTTCAATTATTTCCTGTTTATCTGACATTAAAGCATTTTCCTTTGTGATTTCCGACTCTGATTGCACTGCTGAAACATTAATACTTGTTACACACAATGCCATTGCCATTACTACCGAAATCATTTTACCATAAATGTTCCTTCTCATAACTTTTCCTCCATTTCCTTTGTTCACTACTTCAATTTCTCCCTAAGTTCCATTTTTAAAAATGGGGGTTCTTACAAGTAATATTTATGATTGATTATAAGTGCTATAATCCTAACCTCTGATCCCCCTTTTTATTTGTTCTTCATTGTCTACTTGCCCCCACCAAACCAAATATAATTCGTACAAGACTTTCACTCACATTTTATTATTGGGATTTTAATATTTCAATAGATCTTGCGCAAGCGTACCTTTTTTTTGCGCAAGTGATGCTTTTAGCGACGGATTTCTTATTGATTTTCGTGTTTATTTTTTTCATTAATTAGATATTTTTAAAACGAAAATCAATAAGCGGCGTGCATTCCTTAAATGCACGCCTATAAACCCAAAAGAACACACAGCCTCTTGTGCAAGCACAAGGCTGTGTGTTCTTTTGGGTTTATAATCCTTCGCTTAAAAATTGCTAACGGATTAGTTGTTGATTAATTTGTCGTTTTCGTTGTTCCAGCTGTAAAGCTTTCTGATCTGTTCTCCGACTTTTTCTGATGGATGTTCTGATGCTTTCTTTCTCATCATCTTGAAGTGTACCTGACGTCCTGCAGGTGACATATCAAGTAAGAATTCCTTAGCAAATGAACCGTCCTGAATATCTGAAAGAATCTGCTTCATAGCCTTCTTTGTATCTTCTGTTACAATCTTAGGTCCTGTTATATAATCACCATATTCAGCTGTGTTTGAAATTGAATATCTCATTCCTGCAAATCCTGACTGATAAATTAAGTCAACGATTAACTTCATTTCATGAATACATTCAAAGTATGCATTTCTTGGATCATATCCTGCTTCACATAATGTTTCAAAACCAGCCTGCATTAATGCACAAACACCACCACAAAGTACTGCCTGCTCACCGAATAAGTCTGTTTCTGTTTCTGTTCTGAATGTTGTTTCAAGAACACCTGCTCTTGCTCCGCCAATTCCTAAAGCATATGCAAGTGCTAAATCTAAAGCCTTACCTGTAGCATCCTGTTCAACAGCTACTAAACAAGGAGTACCCTTGCCTGCCTGATATTCTGAACGAACTGTATGTCCCGGTGCCTTAGGAGCGATCATAGTTACATCTACATCCTTTGGAGGATTAATACATCCGTAATGAATGTTGAAACCATGAGCAAACATAAGCATATTTCCAGCTTCAAGGTTTGGCTCAATATCCTTCTTATACATATCAGCCTGAAGTTCATCATTAATAAGAATCATAATAATGTCAGCCTTCTTAGCTGCTTCTGCTGCTGTAAATACTTCAAATCCCTGCTTCTCAGCCTTAGCCCATGACTTACTTCCTTCATATAAACCAATAATGACATTGCATCCTGATTCCTTTAAGTTTAAAGCATGTGCGTGTCCCTGGCTACCATAGCCGATAATTGCAATTGTCTTACCATCTAATAATGAAAGATTGCAATCCTCCTGATAATAGATTTTTGCTTCTGACATAATTGTCGCCTCCATTTGTAAAATATTTATTATTTTATAAAGAATGTAATGTAAATATTAATTCTCTATATATAAACTACACTATTTAATTCCTCTTGCAAGACCTGTGATACCTGTTCTTACTAATTCTAAAATCTCATAATCTTCAAGAAGACTTAAAAATGCAGAAAGCTTTGACTGGCTTCCTGTAATCTCAATCATAACACTGTCCTTTGCCACATCAACAATATTAGCCCTGAAAATTTCAGTCACGGATATAATCTGCTGTCTCTGTGCAGGAGTAGTCTTTATCTTTACAAGAATAAGTTCCCTTGTAACTGAATTATTAAGTTCTAAAACATCAACTCTTCTGACATCCTCTAACTTTGTAATCTGCTTAACAATCTGTTCTAATATAGCATCATCACCTGTTACTACAATAGTCATTCTGGAATATTTAGGATTTTCAGTCTCTCCAACTGTTAAACTGTCAATGTTATATCCTCTTCTGCTAAACAAACCGGCAATTCTGTTAAGAACACCTGATGTGTTATCTACTAAAACCGATAATACCTTTTTATTCATATGTACATCCTCTTTTCTCAGATTTAATGCTCGTATAATCATAACACATATATTTTTACGTTTCAATATTTAGTGAAAATATTTTATTAATAAAATTTCATACATTCAACGAATTATGCAATTATGACATTACTAAAATATGTTATTGTAAAATTCATTAGAATATGTTATTATTTTTAAGTCGTATGACAGGCTGCCATGGCTCAGGAGGTAGAGCGTCGCCTTGGTAAGGCGGAGGCCACGGGTTCAAATCCCGTTGGCAGCTTTATTTTTTTGCCTTTTTTAAAGTTTCTCATCATATTTGAATCATTTGTGTTGCATTTCGTGTTGTATAGAATTAGAAACACCATATTGATATTCCTTTTTTATTTATTTTCCAATACACGTATTCCATGATAAAACATTTCATTTATCGGAGTAGGCACATTAAGCTCTTTACCCATTTTTACCACATTACCTGCAAACATATCTATTTCCGTTTTCTTCCCTGCTTCTAAATCCTGAAGGGTTGATGGTTTGTTCTTTTCAGGTATTGTAACTACAGTTTTGTTTTGTGCCTCTATTTCCTTTTCCCCTAAATCAATTCCTTTTTTCCCGGCAATTGCAGCCACCTCTCTCATGGCATTTATTCTAATCCAGTTTGCATTATCATCAGTTCTAAAAGCGCCAAAAGGTATACCTAAAAGGGCACAGGTCATATTTTCTCCAATATTGCACATATATTTAAACCAGATTCCCTTTAACATATCTTTCTCAATGGAGTAGGGAATATCAGCCTTATCAAAAACCTCTTTTACCGCCAAAACCCTGTCTGTATACTCGTGATTTTCTTTCTCACCAAAGTGAATTTTTCCCCAATATGGATCAAAATCAGCCTTGCCATCCTTCATAACTACTGACATTCTCATAAATGAATATAAAACATGCTCATTTCCAAATTCTTTTATCAGACGTTCCTCACTGTCAACCCCATTTAAAAGTGACAAAATAAGGGTATTTTTCCCTACCTGATTTCTAATATCCTCGATAGCTTGCTCTAAGGAATATCCCTTAACGCCAATTATTATTAAATCGGCCTCATCTCCCATTACATCAGGAGTAATTATTGGGAACTTATAATTTATTCCATTTACGGTGACACCTTTATTTTCTAATCTTTCTTTTCTTTCACCATTGGCAATAACCCTAAAGTTTTCACCATAAGTTTCATATAATCTCGGTGCAAAAAATACTCCCATGGCTCCTAATCCGATTAAAGATATTTTTTCTATATGTTTCATTACAATGCCTCCTGTCCTTCTCCTTAATTGCTTCTTTTGTAGTCATTGTTATGCCTTTCGTTTCTGATATGTCTATATTCTGTCCATAATTTGCGAAGGTACATATGCCTTAAGATGTATTCCATCTTCTTTATATTCCTCACTAAGTACCTGACCGTATTTTCTGATTATTCCTATTTTTCCTGCTTCTGAATAATCGTATACCTTTTCCACCATTACACGCATGGATTTCAAAGCTGCCTCTATTGCGTCATTTATTTCATTTAGTCCGATATTTTTCTTTATTGCAGCACTAACTGTGTAATCAGCATTAAAATCCCTTAAAACCGGCTTTTCTTCTACCTTATCTATTTTGTTAAATACCGTAATGATTATTTTATCTTTTACTTCAAGATTTTTTAGTGTTTCATAAACTGCATGGACATTTTTATCCATAGAAGGATTTGAACAGTCCACCACATGAATAATTATATCTGAATACTTTGCCTCTTCTAAGGTACTTCTGAAAGCATCTATTAAGTGATGAGGCAATTTTCTTATAAATCCGACTGTATCTGTCAGTAAAACCTCCTGACCGTTAGGAAGCTTATAATTTCTCGTTGTAGGATCAAGAGTTGCAAAAAGCTTGTCTTCCTCTAGCACATTTGCCGCTGTTAAAGTATTAAGTAGTGTAGACTTTCCGGCGTTGGTATATCCCACTATGGCAACCACCGGAACAGGATTGTCCTGTCTTTTAGCCCTTGTAACCTGTCTGTGGCTTTCCATATTTCTAACCTGTTCCTTTAGCTGGGATATTCTGTTTCTGATAAGACGTCTGTCTACCTCTAATTTCTTTTCTCCCGGGCCTCTTGTTCCTATTCCGCCACCCTGTCTTGAAAGATTTCTCATTCCAATAAGTCTTGTGGAACGATACCTAAGCTGTGCTAACTCTACCTGGATTTTTCCTTCGGCACTTTTTGCCCTTCCTGCAAAAATATCAAGAATTATAAGAGTTCTGTCCATTACCTTAACATCTAATTCATCTTCAAGATTCTTATATTGTGCAGGAGATAATTCATCATCACATACTATGGCATCTGCCTCTGTTTCCCATATTAAATCCTTTATTTCCTGAACCTTTCCTGAACCTACATAGGTAGTGTTATTAATGTGGTCTAAATTTTGGATAACTCTTCCCACAACCACTGCACCTGCTGTATTAACCAGCTCCTCCAGTTCATCTAAAGATTCCATTGCGTCATCTTCATTTCCTGTTGCCACGGCAACTAAAATTATTTTTTCCGTATTTTCTGCGGTTTCGTACATAAACGCTCCTTAAATATCATTTTTTACTATGTTAATATTTTTCCATTTGCCTTTTTTATACCTTATAAGGCTAAACAGTCCGTTTAAAAGCCATGTTATTCCCGTAGCATAGAATACTCCGTAGCTTCCCATGAAAGGTATAAGGGTAAGAGGATATGCAAAACCTACACGTCCTATACACTCCACAATTCCGGTAAACAGTGAAAATATTGCATCTCCAGCACCATTTAACACATTTCTGGTGGTATATATCATTCCCAAAAATATGTAAAAACAGCTTGTTATTCTAAGTCCGTCAACAGCCTGTTTCATAACCGTAGGGTCTTTTCCGAATATGGAAACAATCTGCGGTGTAAATATCCAGAATAAAAGCATTATGCTAATTGCAAATATTGTGGTAATGGTTGTTGCCGTGTTAAATCCTTTTTTTACCCTGTCAATTTTTCCGGCTCCAAGATTTTGTCCCGTATATGTAGATACTGCTGCACCCATAGACATAAATGGCTGTTGGATAAGGGTTTCAATTCTTGATACTACCGTAAAAGCCGTGGTAAAATCTGCTCCATAGCTGTTTACAATTGCCTGTAAAACAATTAATGAAAAAGCAATAAGTGCATTTTGCAATGCTACCGGAATACCCAGTCTCATGCTTTTTCTAATTATCATATTATTGATTTTGAAATTTTCTCTTTTAATTCTAAAATATGAATTACTTTTATAAGCATATATTATACATGTTATTGCTGAAATAAACTGCGAAAACGCTGTGGCAACACCTGCTCCCACTACTCCCCAGTTAAACACCAGCACAAAAATAAGATCTAATATAACATTAAGAATGCTGGCAAATATCAAAAAGATCAAAGGTGTCTTGCTGTCTCCCAATGCTCTTAAAATACCTGATACACCATTGTATAATCCCATACATATAATACCAATTGATGTAACTTTAAGATACGCCACTGCATCCTCTAAAATAACTGCATCTGTCTGTAAAAGTATAAGAATAGGTCTTGCTGCAAAGTATCCCGCAATAGCCATTATGGTAGAGCATGCAATTATAATTATGGTAGCATTTCCAATGGTGTCTTTAACATTTTTTTCATCATTGGCACCAAAATACTGGGAAACAATGATTCCAATTCCCACGGAAAGACCACCTACAAGTGAAAAGAAAAAAAACTGCAATGATGCTGTAGTTCCAATGGCTCCAAGGGCATTTGCACTTACAAACCGTCCAACTATTACGGAATCCACCATATTGTACAGCTGTTGAAACACATTACCTATTAACAGTGGTATTGCAAATGCTAAAAGCAACTTGTATGGTGTTCCTACTGTCATATCTTTTACATATTTATTCTGATTATCCATTTTAGTCTCCAATCCTTAATTAAATAATGTAAAATCCAATTACTCCACTTAATATTCCAATAATAGCTCCGACAATTACATCTTTTGGAAAATGTACTCCTGCTATTACTCTCATAAAACACATTAAAAAACTGTCAGCCAAAATAAGAATTCCCAAATGAACACTTATATAAAGTGCTGACATACCTATAACAAATGCTGAAAAAACATGACGGCTCGGCATTGACTGCCCCGTCTTTTCTTTTTTTACAACAGGCTTAAATTCATACAAAGTATAAGGTCTTGGTGCGTCCACAACATACCTGAAAATACTAACCAATATAAAAGATATGCCTGTTACTAAAACTATTCTTATTACCCTTTCATCCCTGTTTACTGCAAGAAATATAAGTATAACAAAATATGCCATATATACTACTCCCGTAATAATATTATTGGCATATTTTACTATACTTTCTCCATGTGGATATTTTCTTACAAATTCTGAAATCTTTATGTAAGTTTCCTGTTTCATTACCTACTGCTTTCTTGCTATTCTATATTCATCACCATATGAGAAATATGGACAGCTGGAGTTTTTAAACTGAAGTAATCTGGCTAAATCATCTTCATCCATGTTTACCACACACCCATATTCCTCATATTCTTCATCATAAACATAATTACTGCAAAATTCGCAACTATTTTGTTCACTCATTATTTCACCTACTTCTGATAGCTTTCTGCTAATTTCTTAAATGCCGGCAATGCATCCTCAATCTGTTTTGTCTGAACACAGTAAGAAATTCTTACATATCCCGGTGTTCCAAAGCTGTCAGCAGGAACTAACAAAAGTTCATGCTCTTTTGCCTTTTCGCAGAATTCATGGGCATCATCTCCCATTGCCTTTACAAAAAGATAAAATGCTCCATCAGGATATACACATTCATATCCCATTTCCGTAAGGTTGTTGTAAAGTAAATCCCTGTTTACCTTATAAATTGAAATATCCGCTGTATCATCAATACACTTTTCAATAACTCTCTGATACATACTTGATGCACATACATACCCAAGGGCACGTCCTGCACCACAAACTGCTGCATAGGCATCTCCTGCATCTTTCATCTTTGGAGAAACAACAATGTATCCTATACGTTCTCCCGGAAGGGATAAAGCCTTGCTGTATGAATAACATACAAAAGTATCATCATAGTAATTAATAAGATATGGAACCTCTATATCATCATAAACCAATTCTCTGTATGGCTCGTCCGTTACAAGAAAAATAGGATGTCCATATTCCTTTTCCTTCTTTCTTAACAAATCGCACATTTTTTCAATTGTTTCTACTGAATAAACAACACCTGAAGGATTGTTAGGAGAATTTATTACAACTGCTTTTGTTTTCTCATTAATTGCAGCCTCAAATCCTTTCATATCTACCTGAAATGTTTTATCTTCAGATTTAACAGCCACAAGCTTTGCACCTGTTCTCTCTAAAAATACCCCATATTCCGAGAAATAAGGTGTAAACACTATACACTCGTCATCTTTCTGCATTATTGCATTAAATACAATGGTAAGAGATGATGCTGCACCACAGGTCATATAAATGTTATCCGGTGCAATCTCTGTATTAAATCTGTTATTAATGTAATTTGCAATTGTAGTTCTAACCTTTGCATCTCCCTGAGCTGATGTATAGCCGTGAAGTGCCACTGAATCAAAATTGTTTACAAGGTCAATTATGGCATCATTTACTGATTTAGGTGCCGGAACACTTGGATTCCCTATGCTGAAATCAAAAACATTTTCAGCCCCTATTTCTGCCTTTCTCTTATTTCCATATTCAAAAATTTCCCTTATTTCTGAACGTACCTTTCCTAATTTAACTAATGATTCTGTATACATTTTATATCCTCCTGTCACTTTATCTCATTCTGATTTTGAAATCTCTTTCGCTTTCTCTCTTAATGTCTCTCTTTGCAATATCCTGTCGCTTATCATAGAGTTTCTTACCTCTTGCAAGACCTATCTCCATCTTCACCAAACTTCCCTTAAAGTAAACCCTAAGCGGAACCAGTGTTAGTCCCTTTTCATTTAACTTTCCTACAAGCTTATTTATCTCATATTTGTGAAGCATTAATTTCTTAGGTCTTAAAGGATCCTTGTTAAAAATATTGCCTTTTTCATATGGATTAATATGCATTCCATATATAATAACTTCTCCGTTATCCACTCTCACAAAGGATTCCTTAATACTGCAATGTCCCGCACGCAGGGACTTAACCTCAGTGCCATGCAACACAATTCCCGCTTCATAAGTATCCTCAATAAAATAATCATGTCTTGCCTTTTTGTTAGTAGCAATTAACTTTTCAGAAATTTTTGCCATGTTTTTCCCCTCCTTCCATATTTATACCATACTAAAATCAATTGTTCCAGTTACTTTATCAGCATTTTCCACCCTGATTTTCACTATCTGACCTAGCTTATATGTCTTCATTGTCTGCTGACCTTTAAGGCTATAGGAGGCCTCATCGTATTCGTAATGGTCATCTGTCATATTTGATACATGAACCAGTCCCTCTACTGTATTTTCCAATTCAACATACACGCCAAAGCTTGTAACTGAAGATATGACACCTGTATATTCTTCTCCTATAAAGCCTCTCATATATTCAGCTTTCTTCATTTTTTCAGAATCTCTTTCTGCATCATCTGCCCGTCTTTCAGTCATGCTACAATGCTTAGTGACCTCCGGCAAAATAGACTTGTAATGTTCAATATGCTTTTCCGTCATGTCATCGCGAAGACATTCCTTGATAATTCTATGAATCTGTAAATCCGGATACCTTCTTATAGGTGATGTAAAATGACAATAATATTTTGCAGCCAGGCCAAAATGTCCCAAACACTCCGGTGTGTATTCAGCCCTTTTCATTGAACGAAGGGTAACTCTGCTAATCATTGCCTCCTCCGGAGTTCCTTCAATACTTTTCAAAAGCTTCTGTAATTCCTTTGGATGTACCTCGTCTTTAGACATTTTAACATGATATCCGAAATTAGTAATGAACAATGACAGCTGTTTCATTCTGTCACTGTCAGGTTTTTCGTGATTTCTGTAAACAAAAGGTATCTGCTGCCAAAAATAATATTCTGCAATGGTTTCATTTGCCATAAGCATAAAATCCTCAATAATCTTTGTGGCTGCATTTCTGTCATAAGGTTTAATAGACACAGGATAACCCTTTTCATCTAATGTAATTTTACATTCAGGAAAATCAAAATCTATTGCTCCTCTGCCATATCTTTTTTCCCTGATTATTGAAGATAACTCTGCCATAAGCTGAAACATGGGCACTAATTCACTGTACTCATTCATTGTATCGGGATTTTTGTTTGTAATAATCTCATTTACCGCTGTATAGGTCATTCTCCTGTCAACATTAACTACAGTTTCTGCTACCTGATGATCAATTACTTCCCCATTTTCGTTTATTTTCATAATACAGCTAAGAGCTAATCTGTCAACGCCCTGATTTAACGAACATATGCCATTAGATAACTTATGGGGAAGCATTGGAATAACCCTATCTACCAGATATACGCTGGTTCCCCGCTCTTTTGCCTCCTTATCAAGAGGAGAATTTTCTACTACATAATGAGACACGTCAGCAATATGAACTCCTAAAGTATAAATACCATCTTCCTTTTTAAGGGTTATGGCATCGTCTAAATCCTTTGCATCCTCTCCATCAATTGTAACCGTCTGCCAGTCCCTGATATCAAGTCTGTCTTCTTTATCCTTTTCCTGTACCTCTTCAGGAATATTTTCAATTTGTTCCATCACCTCTTTAGGATATTCACATGGTATGTTATATCCCTTTACAATTGAAAGAATGTCAACTCCCGGGTCGTTTACATGTCCTAAAATTTCTATGACTTTTCCTTCCGGTTTTCTATCCTTTGAACCATAATCAGTGATTTTCACCACTACTTTATGTCCCTGTACAGCCCCCATGGTGTACTTTCCCGGAATATAAATATCACTTGATATTCTATTGTTATCAGGAAGCACATATCCAAAAGATTTATTTTTCTGGAAATATCCCACCACTTCACTTATTTCGTGAGATAAAACTTTTATAACCTTTCCTTCTTTTCTCTTTCCTGTAGAAAAAGGCTCTACCGCCACTAAAACAGTGTCATGATGAAAGGCTCCTCCAATATTTTTTTCCGGTATGAAATAATCTTCCTCTTCACCTTCTACCTCCACAAAACCAAAACCTTTTTCATTACTTATAAAAATTCCTTTTACATAGGTTTCTTTTGGCAGGCTATATTTTCCCCTTTTGGATATGGTTATTTTTCCTTCGTTAACCAGCTCAGACAATACAAAATCCAACAGTTTTCTGTCTTCTTTTTTTACATTTAATATTACTGCTAACTCTTTAAACTTCATTGGTACATAATGCTTATCATTCATAAGACTCATAAGCACCTTTTTCTTTTCTTCTATTATGTCTTTATATTCTGCCATTCAATATCCTTTCTCAATATATAGAAAAAAGGTGTAGAAATCTACACCTTCATCAGTCAGTCATTTTTAATTAATCTTAATAATTGATAAATCCCATATTAAGAATTATAGAAATTACAAAGAATAAAACTACGCAAACCTTAGTAGCTTTTTCAAGCTTACCTTCCATTGAACGTCCTTTGTTCTTTCCCCAATATGATTCAGCAGCGCCACTAATAGCTCCTGTAAGACCTGCCTGCTTTCCTTCCTGAAGTAAGATAACTACTGTTATAATTAAACAAATTATCATAAACACTACTGTTAATACTCTTAATAATGTCAATGTCCACACCTCCTCTATATTTCTTTATGGAAAACACCACACGCTTCCCCTCTAATTCGTATCAAACATTGATTATCTTAACATATTAAGGTACTAAAATCAAGTATAAATTGTGGAAGGATCAATCCATGAATTGGACAACATTTACGAATATATCGCAAATGAGAAATTAGCTCCTGAAAATGCCCAAGGACAAAATCTGTAAAACAACTCCTGTTTCCAGGAGTTGCCTTCTCAGCGGACAATTGATATATTTTTCTAAATACCCATCTGCTCTTCAATTCTTAATAACCTGTTATATTTAGCCGTCCTCTCTCCCCTGCAAGGTGCTCCGGTTTTTATATACCCTGTATTTAATCCTACTGCCAAATCAGCTATTGTTGTATCTTCACTTTCCCCGGAACGATGGGACATAATGGCAATATATCCCATATTTTGAGCCATCTTTACTGCATTTAAGGTTTCCGTTACTGTTCCTATCTGATTTGGTTTAATTAATATTGCATTGGCACATTTATTTTTTAATCCCCTTTTAAGTCTTTTAACATTAGTAACAAACAAATCATCTCCAACTAAACGGATTTTATCTCCTAATTTTTCCGTGATTTTCTCCCAGCCTTTCCAGTCTTCCTCATCTAAGGGATCTTCAATGGAAAAAATAGGATACTTATCTGAAATTTCTTCCCACATTTCTATTAATTCATCTGTATTCATCTGCTTGTTTTTCTTTGGCATAAGATACTCTCCCACCTGATTTGTTTTCCACTCGGAAGCTGCCACATCAAGGGATATTTTAAAATCTTCATTAGCCTTGTATCCTGCATTTTCTATAGCTTTTACAATAATATCAAGGGCTTCTTCTTCCCCTGACAAATCAGGGGCAAATCCTCCTTCATCTCCTACTGCCACTGATAATCCCTTGGATTTCAGTATTTTTTTCAGACTGTCATAAACTTCTGCACACCATCTAAGCCCTTCCCTGAAACTGTCAGCTCCAACAGGCAAAATCATAAATTCCTGTACATCAATATTATTTGATGCGTGGGCACCACCATTTAATATGTTCATCATTGGAACCGGCAGAGTTTTGGCACTTATTCCTCCCACATATTTATATTCAGGAATATTTAAAGCTAAAGCACAGGCCTTCGCATTTGCCATTGATACTGCAAGTATTGCATTAGCCCCTAATTCTCCCTTATTTTCAGATTTGTCCAGATTCATTATAATATGGTCTATTTTATTTTGATTTAAGGCATTTTCTCCTTCTAAAGCAGGATATATTTCCTCATTAATGTTTTTTACTGCTTTTAATACACCTTTTCCACCATACCTTTTTTCTCCATCTCTTAATTCCACCGCCTCAAATATACCTGTAGATGCTCCTGATGGAACAATGGCACATCCTGTATATATTTCTCCCGGCATTCCCAAAGCCTTTACGGTAACTTCCGCTTCCACTGTAGGATTTCCCCTTGAATCCATGACTTCCCTGCCCTTTACATTTACTATTTTCAAATATTTATACATAAAAACCTCCCATTGCGTTAAATAATTACCAGTAATTATTTTGTACATATGAGAGGTTTTTATCCAATTTATTATTTTTTTTATTCTATCACCCAGTCTCCAAAAACTTCCTGGGAAAGTTTTGTTAAATCCGTGTATGTCACAGGATTTGACCACTGTATACTGTGTCCCTGCAACATGTCCTGTGAATATTCAGACAGTCTATATGTATATTGCTGTCTTATCACTCCCTGAGACTTCCCCCACACATAGTGATTAACTGTAGGAACGACTCCTGCCTTCTTTTTTAATATTCGTATACCTTTCTCATCTTTTCTAATGGTTAGCTTTGCCATTCCTCCTAACAGCGTTTTCCAGTTTTCCTGTCCGGAGGTGTAATTTCCAAGGGAATAATAGCATAATGCCGAATTTCCGTTATCAGATTTAATCCATTGAATTTTTTCAACTACATGAGGATGGGTTCCTATTATTAAATCTGCTCCTGCTTCAACCATCATCTTCGCCCACTTTTCCTGCTCCGGTATTGGGTCCGGCTGAACATATTCCTGCCCCCAATGGGGAAGTACAATGGTAAAGTCTGCTATCTGTTCAGCTTTTTCTATATCTGACTTTACCTTATCCCAGTGGGCATCATCTAAAAGATTTACAAGATATCCTTTATCCTCAGGCAATTTAAAGCCATTTAAGCCATATGTATAATTAAGAATGGCAAACTTTATACCCTTACACTTAAATATGGGAATGGTATTGTATTCTTCTTCATTTTCATTAAGTCCCACCATAAGAACTTTCTTTTTATGTTTTTTCCAATATTTAATACAATGTTCTATTCCTTCTACTCCCGTATCATAGGAATGATTTGATGCCTGCTGCACAATGTTAAACCCTGCATCCATAATGGCTTTTCCCATGCTGTCAGGGGTGTTAAAGCATGGATAACCTTTATATTCAAACTTGTCTCCACCAAGTATTGTTTCCTGATTTATAATAGCTATGTCTGCTTTTTTAAAATCCGGCTTCATTTTTTCATACACACTTGAAAAATCATAGGTTCCATCGCTTCTTTTAGCTGTATATAAAACCGAATCACTTACCAAATCGTCTCCAACCGCAATAAGGGTAACATCTGTCTTTTCTGCCTTTACTTTTTTTGTGGTTTCTTTTTCCTTATTATCTGTAGTTTCATTTTTTGTGTATGCAGGAGTAGCCATTGCCTCTTTTACATTATTATTTTTCTTTTTCCCTGCAATACCGGCTGTTACAGCTGCTGTTATTACAAGGCATATACTTAATATGCATATAGCAACTCTTTTTGTGTTTAATTTTTTCCTTCTTATATACCTGGAACGATACCGGGTATAATTCATTTTTGCTTTTTTTCTTTTTTTCATTGCATTCCTTTTAATATTAAAGGCGTGGCAATTTTATAAACTGTCACGCCTCAAATCATATATAATTTAATTATTTTTCAATTAAAAGTGATTTTCCTGTCATTTCCTTTGGCTGTTTCATTCCCATAAGTTCAATTAATGTAGGAACAATATCAGCTAACACACCATTTTCTCTTAATGTGTATTTAGGATCTGCATTAACCAAAATAAATGGTACAGGATTAGTTGTATGTGCTGTATATGGTTCTCCTGTTTCGTAGTCAATTAACTGCTCTGCATTACCATGGTCTGCGCAGATAAATAACTGTCCGTCAACTTCTTTGATAAATTCAACCACTTCACCAACACACTCATCAATAACTTCTATTGCCTTAACCGCAGCTTCCATAACTCCTGTATGACCTACCATGTCAGGGTTAGCAAAGTTTGTTATAATCACATCGTATTTTCCACCTGTAATCGCCTTACAAACTTCATCACAAACTGTATATGCGCTCATTCTAGGCTTCTTGTCGTATGTTGGAACATACTTAGGAGATTCAACTAATATTCTGTCCTCTCCTTCGTTTGGTTCTTCCACACCACCGTTAAAGAAGAATGTTACATGGGCATATTTTTCTGTTTCAGCTATTCTTGCCTGTTTTAATCCATTAGCTGCGAGGAATTCACCAAATGTGTTTGTTACTTCTACCTTCTTAAATGCAATTAACTTATTTGGAATAGTAACATCGTATTCTGTAAAGCATACAAATACTAAATCAAGCTTCTTTTCTCTGTTAAATCCTGTAAAGTCATCTGCGCAGAAAGCTCTTGTAATCTGACGTGCTCTATCAGGTCTAAAGTTGCAAAATACCACCGAGTCACCGTCTTTAATAGTTGCTACAGGCTGTCCGTCTTTAGTAATAACTGTTGGAAGCATAAATTCATCTGTTACATCCTTTGCATAAGAATCCTTTATAGCTGCAACCGGGTCAGTTTCCTGTACCCCTTCACCCTTTGTCATTGCCACATATGCCTTTTCTTCTCTATCCCAGTTGTTATCTCTGTCCATTGCATAATAACGTCCTGAAACGGTAGCTACTTCACCAACACCGATTTCCTTCATCTTTTCAACTAACTGTTCCATATATTCAGCAGCTGATGATGGAGGTGTATCTCTTCCGTCTAAGAATGCATGAACATATACCTTGTCTAATCCGAATTTCTTTGCCATTTCAATTGTGCCATAAATATGTGTGTTATGACTATGCACACCACCGTCTGACAATAATCCGAAAATATGAAGTGCACTGTTGTTATTCTTGGCATTTTCCATTGCCTTTACAAGCTCTTCATTTTCAAAGAATGTTCCGTCTTCAATTTCTTTTGTGATTCTTGTAAGTTCCTGGTAAACAATACGTCCTGCACCCATGTTAAGATGTCCAACCTCTGAGTTACCCATCTGTCCATCAGGAAGACCTACTGCTAAACCACTGGCATAACCTTTAACGTATGGATACTCAGCCATAAGCTTATCCATATTAGGTGTATTTGCCTGTAAAACAGCATTTCCTTCTACTTTATCATTTAAACCGTAACCGTCTAATATCATCAATACCGTAGGTTTCTTGCTCATTCTATTTCTCCTTTATTCTCTATAAACCCATAACAGAACGCCGGTTACATCCGGCGTCCTGTATGTTTAGACAATTTATTATTTGTTATAGTTTACAATCTTTCCAAAATCCGGCTTAAGGCTTGCACCGCCTACTAAACCACCGTCAATGTCAGGTTTAGCTAATAACTCAGCTGCATTTCCGGCATTCATTGATCCGCCATACTGAATTCTGATTGCTTCAGCTGTAGCTTCATCATAAACTTCCTTAATGCATTCTCTGATTGCTGCACATACTTCTTCAGCCTGGTCAGATGTTGCTGTCTTACCTGTTCCAATAGCCCAGATTGGCTCATAAGCGATAACTGCTGTCTTAGCCTGATCTGCTGTTACATTTAAGAAAGCAATCTTAATCTGCTGACGAATCCAGTCAATTGTAATTCCCTGTTCTCTCTGTGTAAGAGATTCTCCACAACAAATGATTGGTGTAATACCATGTTCAAATGCCTTAAGAACTTTCTTATTAACTGTTTCATCTGTTTCAGCAAAGTATTCTCTTCTTTCTGAATGTCCGATAATAACGTATTTTACTCCAATATCTGTAAGCATGTTAGGAGCGATTTCTCCTGTATATGCTCCACTTTCTTCAAAGTACATATTTTCTGCACCAATGCTGATGTTAGTATCCTTTGCTGCTTCAATGGCAGGAACTAAATCAATAGCAGGTACGCAAAATACTACGTCTACTTCGTCATTTGCTACTAATGGCTTTAATTCATTTATTAATGCAACTGCCTCGCTAGGAGTTTTGTTCATTTTCCAGTTGCCTGCAATAATCTTCTTTCTCATGTTTATGTCTCCTTTATATGTTAACACTTTTTCCATTCCTTATTGACGTTCCACGTCAATAAGCACGCTGGCATTCGCCAGCTTCACAAAAATAAATCTATGAACAAATGAATGCAAGCATTCATTGTTCTTGATTTATTTTTGTGTAAATGGACTCATTTGCCTTAGCGTTATTTGTCGTTTGCTGCTACAACACCTGGTAAATCTTTTCCTTCAAGGAATTCAAGTGAAGCTCCACCACCTGTTGAAATGTGAGTCATCTTATCGCCGAATCCAAGGTTGTTTACTGCTGCTGCTGAATCACCACCACCGATGATTGTTGTTGCATCTGTGTCAGCTAATGCCTGAGCTACTGCTACAGTACCTGCTGCAAGACATGGGTTTTCTGAAACGCCCATAGGTCCGTTCCAAACTACTGTCTTAGCATTCTTTACAGCATCTGCAAAAAGTTCACGTGTCTTAGGTCCAATATCAAGTCCTTCCTTGTCATCAGGAATTGCATTAGTTGGAACTATCATTGTTTCAATTTCTGCGTCAATAGGATCAGGGAATCCGTCAGCTGCAACTGTATCAATAGGAAGTAATAATTTCTTTCCTAATTCTTCTGCCTTCTTAATCATATCAAGGCAGTAATCTAACTTAGTATCATCAACTAATGAAATACCAACGTTTCCTCCCTGTGCCTTAACAAATGTGTATGCCATACCACCACCAATAATAAGTGTATCGCATTTTTCAAGTAAGTTGTTAATAACATTTAACTTATCAGCAACCTTAGCGCCACCAAGAATAGCTACGAAAGGTCTTACAGGATTGTTTACTGCATTTCCAAGGAAATCGATTTCCTTCTGCATTAAATATCCAACTACTGCTGTATCAACATATTTTGTAACACCAACGTTTGAGCAGTGTGCTCTATGAGCTGTACCAAAAGCATCATTTACAAATACATCACAAAGTGAAGCTAATTCCTTTGAGAATTCGTCTCCGTTCTTTGTTTCTTCTGCTCTGTAACGTGTATTCTGAAGAAGAACTACGTCTCCATCCTTCATAGCTGCTACAGCTGCCTTAGCATTTTCACCTACTACATTGTCATCTGCTGCAAACTTAACTTCCTGTCCTAATAATTCTGAAAGTCTTACTGCTACAGGTGCAAGAGATAATTCAGGCTTTGGCTCTCCCTTTGGTTTTCCAAGATGTGAGCAAAGTATAACCTTTCCACCATCATTAATTAATTTCTTGATTGTAGGAAGTGCTGCAACAAGACGGTTTTCGTCTGTAATAACACCTTCCTTTAAAGGTACATTAAAGTCACAACGAACTAAAACTCTTAATCCTTTAACATTAATATCATCAACTGATTTCTTATTAAGCATATTTGTGCTCCTTTCATATAACAAAAGGTCCGGCCCTAAAGCCGGACCCATTTGGATCTAATTTAAATATTAGAGAACTTTTATAATACTTATTAATTAAGCAAGTTCTGAGAAGTATTTAATTGTTCTAACCATCTGGCTTGTGTATGAGTTTTCATTGTCATACCATGAAACAACCTGTACTTCATAAGTATCATCGTCAACCTTTGATACCATTGTCTGTGTTGCATCGAATAATGAACCATATCTCATTCCTACGATATCGCTTGATACGATTTCGTCTTCATTGTATCCGTAAGATTCATTTGAAGCTGCCTTCATTGCTTCGTTGATTCCTTCAACAGTAATGTCTTTTCCCTTAACTACAGCTGTAAGAACTGTTGTTGATCCTGTAGGAACTGGAACTCTCTGTGCAGAACCGATTAATTTTCCGTTTAATTCAGGAATAACTAATCCGATAGCCTTTGCAGCACCTGTTGAGTTAGGAACGATGTTAACTGCTGCTGCTCTTGATCTTCTTAAATCACCTTTTCTCTGTGGTCCGTCAAGAGTCATCTGATCACCTGTGTAAGCATGAATTGTTAACATGATACCACTCTGGATTGGAGCGTACTTGTTAAGTGCATCAGCCATAGGTGCTAAACAGTTTGTTGTACATGAAGCTGCTGAGATAATTGTATCTTCCGGCTTAAGTGTTGTATGGTTTGTATTGTAAACGATTGTAGGAAGATCATTTCCAGCTGGAGCTGAAATAACAACCTTACGAGCACCTGCATCGATATGAGCCTGAGCTTTTGCCTTAGATGTATAGAAACCTGTACACTCTAAAACTACGTCTACATTAAGCTCGCCCCAAGGACATTTTGAAGCATCTGCTTCAGCGTAAATCTTGATTTCCTTACCATCAACGATGATAGAGTCTTCTGTAGCTGAAACTGTATCAGCCTTTTCGTATTTACCCTGTGATGAATCATACTTTAATAAGTGAGCTAACATCTTAGGACTTGTTAAGTCGTTGATAGCTACTACTTCATAACCTTCTGCTCCAAACATCTGTCTGAATGCAAGACGTCCGATACGTCCAAATCCGTTAATTGCAACTTTAACTGCCATTTGATTTTTCCTCCTAAAAATAAGAATTTAAAAATTTTTTGTTAATCTTCATTAACCTAAAACTTATTTTACATAATTCATTTACAAATATCAAGGTGTTTTTGTGGTTTTTATTGGTTTTTTGTTAAAATTTTGTCAAGAAATCCATAATTGCACTTAAAAGTAGATTTTTATTGGTATTTTTGTTATATTTTTCTAGGTGTAAACAAAATATTTTCACCGGCTGTTTTTGTTATTAATGCAAAAGCCTGATTGTTTTAACAACTGATATTTTGCTTATTTTTTCATTTTTTATTCATGCACACTAATAAAGGAGTTTTTATGTATTCAGATTATCATGTTCACAGCAGTTTTTCTTTTGACAGCGAGGAAACTTTAGATAATATTATAAAAAAAGCAGTTTCTTTAAATATGAAACAAATTGCCATAACAGACCATCAGGATTTTAACTGGCCTGTTAAAGGAGAGTCACCTTATATTGATTTTAACAGGTATTTTGACACATTAAACCATTATGCAGACAAGTATAAAAACAAAATTCAGATTCTAAAAGGTGTGGAACTTGGCATTACAATGGATAATGTCCAATTATGCAGGAAGCTTTTACATAATGTAAACTTTGATTTTGTTATAGGCTCCTGCCATGTGGTTGACAATATGGACCCTTATTATTACAGTTTTTGGGAATCCCACACCGACAGGGAGGCTTTTGAATTGTACTTTTCCACCCTCCTTGATGCTTTGCATAGTTTTAATTCCGTTGATACCTTAGGTCATTTGGATTACATAGTGCGATACAGCCCAAATAAAGATGCTAATTACTGTGTTTTTGATTACATGGATGTAATTGATGAAATATTAAAGTTTATTATTACTCACTATATAAAGTTGGAAATTAACACAGCAGGACTTGCTAAGGGTCTTGATTTTCCAAATCCTCACACAGACATTATAAAACGTTACACTGAACTTGGTGGAAAATATGTGACGATAGGTTCTGATGCCCACAAGGCTTGTGATATAGGTTTTGGTTTCAACAAAATAGAGGATATAGCTAACAGATATAATTTAAAGATTTATGAGAAATAATTTATGTAAAGCTACGTGGCTGTATGGATTTGTTCCTATGGCACACGTAGTTTTTCTTTTTTTACCTGCTTCTTAACATTTTTATGTTTTCCTTTAATCTGTGAATGGTGTAATCAATTTCTTCCTTTGTGTTATCACTGCACAATGTTATTCTTACAGTTCCATAAGCAAATTTCTCCGGTACACCTATTGCAGATATTACATGGGATGGTGCATCTGAACCTGAGGAACAGGCCGAGCCTGATGAAATACATATGCCGTCATTATCCATTAATACTACTAACGAGGTACCATCCACTCCTGCAATGGTAAAATTGGCATTTCCCGGAAGCCTTCTTGCCATACTGCCGTTTAATTTTATATACGGTATTTCACTTAAAACTCTGTTTATAAGATAATTTCTTAAATTAGTTTCCTTTTGCACTCTATCATTAAAGTTAGACATCACTTCCTGTAACGCCCCGTTCATTCCAGCAATGCCAATTACATTTTCCGTTCCTGAACGTTTTCCTCTTTCCTGTCCCCCTCCATAAATAAGGGGGATCATTTTTTCAGGATTTCTCACATATAAAAATCCCACTCCCTTTGGTCCATGAAACTTATGGCTGCTGGCACTCATCATGTCAAGATTCATTTTCTCCACGTCTATGGATACATGCCCAAAAGCCTGAACTGCATCTGTATGAAAAATTATATTATGCTCCTTAGCAATCTTACCTATTTCTTTTACAGGCTCTATTGTTCCAATTTCATTGTTGGCAAACATAATTGAAATAATTGCCGTGTCATTCCTTATATTTCGTTCCACATCATCAGCATTTACCACTCCCTGACTGTCTACGTTTAGGTAAGTTGCTTTCATTTTATCCTTTTCTAACTGCTGACACTTATTTAAAATTGCGTGATGTTCGATTTTTGATGTTATTATGTGTTTTCCGTTATTTTTTGAGTTTTCTAATGCCCAGTTATCGGATTCAGTTCCTCCGGAGGTAAAGAAAATATTTTCCGGTTTGGCATTTATAAAATCTGCTATGTTTTTTCTGGTTTCTTCAATAAGTTCCTTGGACATTTTTGAAAAAGCATACACTCCTGACGGATTAGAATACACTTCATTTATATAAGGCTCCATTGCCTTTATTGCCCCATCGCTTATTTTTGTAGTTGCTGCATTATCCAGATATATCATGGCCTACTCCTTTATTTATTTTATGTTAATAGCATTTTTTCCCATTTTGTGAATAAATTGTATAAATAATTATTGCTATGTGTTGCTATGTCAGTAAAAAATCAAATTATCAAAGGTACAATTATTCTTACCCTTGCCAGTGTTTTAAGCAGGGTAATAGGTTTCTTATATAGAATATTCCTGTCAAACTTAATAGGTGCAAGAGGTATGGGAATTTTTCAATTAATCTTTCCGGTTTTAGGCTTTTGTGTTGCCTTAAGCTGTGGTGGAATACAAATTGCCGTATCCAGATTTGTTGCAGAAAGCCGTAATAACAAAGATAAATTTCTTGTATTTGTAAGTAGCATTATAATGTCATTATTTCTGTCTGTTACAACAGCACTTCTGCTTTTTTATTTTGCAGACAGTATTTCTTTACACATAATAAAAAACAATGAATGTGAAAAACTTTTAAAATATGCAGCCATAACCATTCCCCTTACCACCTTTCATGCCTGTGTATCGGGATATTATTTAGGTCTGAAGAAAACCTTTGTTCCGGCTGTTTCCTCTATTTTTGAGCAGATTGTTAAGGTTATTTCCCTATACATATTAGGACTGGTCTGGGTGGAAAAAGCCATAGAAATCACTCCTCTTATTGCAGTATATTCAATGGTAATATCAGAATTAGGAGGGGTTATTTTCTGTGTAATTGCAATAAGCACTGAAAAAATCTACAAATTTAAAATTAACCAGCTTTTCTTTCAGATTAAAAATCTTTTTTCAGTTTCATACATACTTACAATTAACAAGATAATGATTACATTTCTTCAATGTATAGAAGCTATATTAGTACCTATTGTTCTGGTAAAAAGCGGAATGACTTCTAATGATGCCTTAAGTGTTTATGGAATACTTACCGGAATGGCACTTCCAGTGGTCACTTTTCCATCAGCCATTAATACATCTGTTTCTACCATGATTTTACCTGCCATTGCAGGAGAAAATGCCGGTGGCAAGTCTCAAAACGTAATAAAAACCACAGAGGTATCTGTATGGTTCTCCTTTGTCACGGGAATATTTTGCATAGGTATTTTCCTATGTTATGGTGATTTTATAGGAACTACAATTTTCGGTCATAGTGAAGCAGGTGAATATATCAAAATATTGGCATGGCTTTGCCCTTTTATGTATTTATCCATTACTTTAGGCTCCGTACTTCATGGTCTTGGAAAAACCAACACTGCCTTTGTCCATAATGTAATAGGTACCATTATAAGGCTTGTCTGTCTTTGGTTTATAGTTCCCCTTATTGGTATAACAGGCTATTTATGGGGACTTTTAATAAGTAATCTGTTAACAACCCTTCTCCACGGATTATATATTTATAAAGAAATACATTTCTCCTTCTCCGCTACAGATAACATTATAAAACCCACTGCCTGGCTATTTTGCAGTCTGGTAGCGGGTAAACTGATAAAATTTATATTTAGTTTTTCTTCTTTCTCCGGCAAAATGTTTGACATAGTTTCTGCCGGAATAAGTGCCCTTGCTATTATGCTTGTATTTCTATACTTTATAAAAAACGAAATTGATTTTAAGAAGTCAAACTGTGGCACAGCCTTTTAGCTGTTCCACAGTTTATAATAAAATCCTTTTTTGGCAAGAAGCTCCTCATGATTTCCCTGCTCAATAATCTTTCCTGCATTCATAACCAAAATACAGTCTGCTTCTTTTATGGTTGAAAGTCTGTGGGCAACAATAAAGGTTGTTCTTCCTTTCATCATTTTGTTAAATGCCCTTTGTATCCTGATTTCCGTTCTTGTATCAATGGATGAAGTAGCTTCATCTAAAATAAGCATTGGTGGCAATGCCAGCATTACCCTTGTTATACAAAGAAGCTGTTTTTGCCCCTGGGAAAGATTTCCTCCATCTTCTCCTATAACAGTATCGTATCCCTCCGAAAGACGCTTTATAAAACTATGAGCATGACTTGACTTTGCAGCACTTATTATTTCTTCTCTTGAGGCGTCAGGCTTTGCCATGGCAATATTTTCAGCTACAGTTGCATTTCTAAGCCATGTTTCCTGCAACACCATTCCGTAAGAATTTCTAAGGCTTTTTCTTGTTACATCTCTTATATCTTTTTCTTCTACTGATATTTTTCCCGAATTAACATCGTAAAATCTCATAAGAAGATTTATTATTGTAGTCTTACCGCAACCTGTAGGCCCTACTATGGCAACACGTTCTCCCGGTGCCACATGAAGATTCAGGTTTTCTATAAGCTTTTTGTCAGGTACATAGGAAAAATCAACATTTTCAATATCGACCTTTCCTGATATGTTATCAAGTACCGTATCTTCATTTTTTTCAACATCTTTTACCGGTTCTTCATTTATCAGTGTAAATACTCTTGCACTACATGCAATTGCATTTTGAAGTTCCGTAACAACACCTGATATTTCATTAAAAGGCTTTGTGTACTGATTTGCATAGCTTAATATACATGTCAGACCACCTACTGTAATTCCTCCGGTTAAAACCGCTTCTAAACCACCACTTATGGTAACCCCTGCATAAACTAAATTGTTTACAAATCTGGTAGATGGGTTAGTTATAGAGGAATAGAAAGTTGCCTTCATATTAACATCACATAATCTGTCATTTACTTCATCAAACCTTTTAACAGTGTTTTCTTCCTGTCCAAAGGCTTTTACAACTTTAATACCACTAATTGTTTCATCTATTAATGCCGTCTGCTCACCTCTTATTTCTGACTGCTTTCTAAACATAGAATAGGTGCGCTTTGCAATAAAGCCTGCCACAAAGAAAGAAACCGGTGTAATTAAAATTACAACTAAGGCTATTTTCCAGTTAGTCTGCAACATAAATATAAGGGTTAAAACAATGGTTACAACTCCCGTAAAG
Organism: Eubacterium segne; assembly: GCF_014287775.1. NCBI lineage: Bacteria > Bacillati > Bacillota > Clostridia > Eubacteriales > Eubacteriaceae > Eubacterium > Eubacterium segne. Next base: position 216,421 of record NZ_JACOOZ010000006.1, on the reverse strand, counting down.
AGATTTGAAAATCCCATAAGCAAACCGTCTGCTAACTGGTCAACATCTGTAATTACATTATTTACTATGTCGCCACTTGACCTTGAATCAATGTAGCTTACAGGAAGTCGCTGCGTCTTTGCAAATGCTTCCTCTCTTATATCTCTTATTACATTAAATGTAATTCTGTTGTTACATAGTCCCATAATCCACTGGGCAATTCCTGCCACTATGGCACAAATCACTATGGTAAAAATCACATTCTTAAGTCCCGAAAAATCTACCTTTTTAGCATCAATAATTTTATCTGTTCCATAACCTATAAGCTTTGGAATATACAATGATAGTACAACATACACCACAGCAAAGACCATGGAGCCTGCCAACATGTACCAATATTTTTTTATTCTTTTTCCCAGTTCTATGAGAGCCTCTTTTTGTGAAATCATATTATCTTTCATTTATTTGCCCTCCTCTTGTGATTTTTTAAACTGTGAATCATATATTTCTTTATATACATGACAATTTTCCAGCAATTCCTCATGTTTTCCCACTCCTGCTACTTTTCCGTCATCTAACACTAAAATGTTATCTGCATCCATTATGGCAGCAGTTCTTTGGGAAACCACAAAAACCGTGGTATCCTTTAATTCCTTTATGGCTGCCCTAAGCTTTGCATCTGTAACAAAATCCAGTGCTGAAGAACTGTCATCTAATATAAGGATTTCCGGATTTCTTACAAGAGCTCTTGCAATACTAAGACGCTGTTTTTGTCCTCCGGAAAAGTTCTTTCCGTTTTGTGCCACATCAGCATCTAAGCCGTTATCCTTTTCCATAACAAAATCATAGCTTTGGGAACGTTTTAACGCCATTATCATATCTTCTTCCGTGGCATTTTCATTCCCCCACAAAAGATTGCTTCTAATAGTTCCCTTAAACAACAATGCCTTTTGAGGTACTATACCAACCTTCATTCCCAGTTCTTCCTTATTAAACTCCTTTACATCTACACCTTCTATTTTAACGGTGCCTTCCGTGGCATCATAAAATCTTGGTATAAGATTTACAAGGGTGGTTTTTCCAGAGCCTGTTCCACCTATGATTCCAATAGTCTGACCTTTTTTAACTTTAAGATTTACTCCTTCTATGGATGGCTCCTTTGATAATTCATAGGTTAAGGATACATTGTCAAATTCCACAATATTTTCCTTATCACTACCCTGCTTTAAAGTTCCCTGCTCTATATTGCATGGTATATCAAATATGTCCTGTATTCTTTTCGCGGAAGCAAATGCCTTTGTAAGATTAATAATAAGACTTGCCAATTTAACTAATTCAACTAAAACCTGAGACATATAGTTAACTAAGGCAACAACCTTTCCCTGAGTCAGTATGCCTGTATCAACCCTTTCCCCACCTATCCACAAAATTGCAATAATAGCAACGTTTATAACTATATAGGTCATAGGATTCATTATTGTGGAAATTTTTCCGGCAAAAATCTGAAATTTATTTAATAGTTCATTTTCACTATTATATCTGTCAATTTCTTCATCTTCCTTATTAAAAGCCCTGATAACTCTTGTACCGCTTAAATTTTCTCTGGTACTTCCCATTACCTTGTCAAGAGCTCCCTGAACCTTTTTGTAAAGAGGAATTGTTATAAGCATTATTCCATATACTATAACTGACAAAACCGGTATGGAAACAGCAAATACCAATGCGGTTTTAAAATCAACAAAAAATGCCATAATCATGGCACCGAAAACAATAAAAGGTGAACGAAGTAACAGTCTGAGAGCCATGTTTACCTGAGACTGAACAAGGTTCGCGTCTGCTGTCATTCTTGTAATAAATGTAGATGCGCCGTATTTATCTACATTGGTATAGGAAAGCTTTTGAATATGACTAAATAACTCATGTCTTAATTCCTGTCCGAAACCGGCTGATGCTTTTGCAGCAAAATACTGGGCTGTAATGGAAAATGCCAGTCCCACAAAAGCTAATAATACAAGAACTCCTCCCATTTTTAACACATATGATGTGTCATTTGTCTTTATACCATTGTCAATAATTGCTGATACTACTAACGGTACAATTAAATCAAAACATGCTTCAAGCATTTTAAACAATGGTGCGCAAAATGATTCCTTCTTATAATTTTTTAAATACTTTAGTAAACTCTTCATGAATACGTCCTCAAATTAATTTTTTACTAAACAAGTATACCCTTTATGGTTAAAGTTAGCAATTAGAAAATATTTATACTTTTTATGGAACATCTTTTCCCTATAAACAGCGTTTTTCCTTGACCGAATGTGGTGCTGGTGCTATTATTTAAGGTGGTTTATCCCAAATATTGCAGGGCAATATTTGAAGAAAATAAAATTTAAGAGGTACATGAATATGAGTAAAAGTTTTGATGATTTACTAAAACAGGTTGCAGATTGTCCTAAAAAGACTGTTGCTGTAGCATGCGCACACGATGATGCTGTTTTGGAGGCTGTAAAGGCTGCAAAAGAAAGAGGCATTGCCGATGCTATTTTAGTTGGTGATGAATCTAAAATAAGAACAATTGCACAGGTTCTTAAAATGCATTTAAATGATTATAAAATAATCGATGTTGCCGATCCTATTGAAGCAGCAAGAACTGCTGTTAAATTAGTTCATGACGGCGAAGCTGATATGTACATGAAGGGACTTATTGATACAAAATCATTCCTTAAGAGTGTATTAGATAAGGAAGTTGGTTTAAGAACAGACAAAACATTATCACATGTTTGCGTATTTGAAATAAAGGGTATTGATCATCTTTTATTCTTATCAGACGTTGCTTTTGTTCCTTATCCTAATCTCGAAACAAAGGCAAACATTATTAGAAACACAGTTGAAATTGCTCATGCCTGTGGCATTGAGTGTCCTAAGGTTGCACCACTTGCAGCAGTTGAAGTTGTAAACCCTAAGATGCCTTGCACAGTTGATGCTGACGAACTTACAAAAATGAATGAAAATGGTGAAATTGAAGGATGTATCGTTGACGGACCTCTTTCCCTTGACCTTGCTATTGAGCCTCAGGCTGCATTCCACAAAGGAACAACTAACAGAAAAATTGTTGGTGATGCTGATGTATTATTATTCCCTGATATTCACGCAGGTAACATTACATATAAGGCATTAGTTCACACTGCTGAATGTAAAAACGGTAATATTTTAACAGGTACAAAAGCTCCTGTTATTCTTACATCCCGTTCAGATGAATTTGAAGTTAAAGTTAACTCTATTGCTCTTGCAGCAATCGTTGCAGAGAAATTAAAATAAAGGAGGCAGTTATGTCATATAAAATTTTAATTATTAATCCGGGTTCTACTTCTACTAAAATTGGTGTTTATGAAGATGAAACCCAGTTAATGGAAGAAACTCTCAGACATTCTACAGAAGAGATTGCACAGTATGCTACTATTTATGATCAGAAGGATTTCAGAAAAGAAGTTATTCTTGATGTTTTAAAGGAAAAAGGTGTAGACCTTAATGATATTGATGTTGTTGTAGGTCGTGGTGGTCTTCTTAAACCAATACCAGGTGGTACATATGAAACAACACCTGAATTATTAGAGGATTTAAAGATTGGAAAACAGGGACAGCATGCTTCTAACTTAGGCGGTATTCTTGCTAAAGAGATTGCATCTGAAATCAATGTTCCATCATATATTGTTGACCCTGTAGTTGTTGATGAATTACAGGACGTTGCAAGACTTTCAGGTCACCCTGAAATGCCAAGAATTTCAATTTTCCATGCATTAAACCAGAAGGCTGTTGCTAAGAGATATGCGAAAGAAGTTGGAAAAGCATATGAAGACCTTAACTTAATCGTTGTTCATATGGGTGGCGGTGTTTCAGTTGGAGCTCATAAGAACGGCAAGGTTATTGATGTTGCCAATGCTTTAGATGGTGACGGTCCTTTCTCTCCTGAAAGATCAGGTGGACTTCCATCAGGTGCTTTAATGAAGCTTTGCTTTAGCGGAAAATATACTCAGGCTGAAGTTTCAAAGATGATTAACGGTAACGGTGGTTTCAATGCTTATGTTGGAACTAACGATATGAGAGACCTTGTAAAAATGGCTAAGGATGATGAAAAAGCCCAGTTAGTAATGGATGCTTTCCATTATCAGTTAGCAAAAGAAATCGGTGCTATGGCTGTTGTTCTTGGTGGTAAGATTGACCAGATTATCTTAACAGGTGGTATTGCTTACAATGCTATCACTCAGGAATACTTCAAGAACGCTGTAAGTTTCCTTGCTCCTATAACAATTTATCCTGGTGAAGATGAATTATTAGCTTTAGCACAGGGTGCATTAAGGGTTATGAGTGGCGAAGAAAAGGCTATGACTTATTAATAAGATAAGGAGTTTTTTATGAAGAAAAGACTATGTAAATCCGGTACTGACAGAAAGTTATGCGGTGTATGTGGCGGTTTAGGTGTTTATTTAAACATTGATTCTACTGTTGTAAGACTTATTTGGTGTCTTGTTACATTGTGTTCATGTGGTACGGGTATTGTTGCTTACATCATAGCAGCATTGGTTATGCCTGATGATGAAATAATACAATAACAAAATAATGATAGACAAACAAAACAAAACCGGGCTTTGAAGCCCGGTTTTGTTTTGTTTATTGGTTTTAAACTTTTTATAAGAATATATATTTCAAAACGAATAATACAGCTAAAACATATAATAATGGTTTAACCTTCTTAGCCTTTCCACAAACAAGGTTAAGTAATACATATGAAATAATACCTACTGAAATACCTTCTGAAATGCTATAGAATAATGGCATTGCAATAATACAAAGGTAAGCAGGAATTGCTTCTGTTAAATTTTCATCTGTAAACTTAATGTCTGTAATTGCACCAAACATAAGGAATCCAACCATAATAAGTGCCGGAGCTGTAGCGAATGATGGAATTGTTATAAATAAAGGTGAGAAAATTACAGCTACTAAGAATAACACACCTGTAATAACTGCTGTAAGACCTGTACGTCCACCTTCTGCTACACCTGCTGATGACTCAACGAATGTTGTTGTTGTTGATGTACCAAGTATGGCACCTGCTGATGTTGCAATAGCATCTGATAAAAGTGCAGGTTTGATGTTTGGTAACTTTCCATTTTCATCAAGCATACCTGCCTTTGTACTTACACCGATGATTGTTCCCAATGTATCAAATAAGTCAACAAAAAGGAATGCAAATACAACAATAATAAAGTTTACAATACCTACAGCCTTGAAATCAAGATTAAAGCACTGTCCAAATGTTTTTCCTAATGCTGAAAAATCAAAGCTTACAAATCTTGTAGGAATAACTGAGAAAAAGCTCTCGTTATCAGGAACATAGATTTTTGTAAGTTCACATATAATTCCAAGAACCCATGTTGATACGATACCAATAAGAATTGAGCCTTTAACTCTCTTAATATAAAGTATAGCTGTAATAAATACACCAATAACAGCTAATAATGCTGTGATTCCGGCTGTGTGGAAATTCTTTGTGAAATCAGTAATAGTAACAAGTGTTGATGAATCTACAACAAGACCTGCATTCTGTAATCCGATAAATGCAATAAATAAACCGATACCAACTGATACTGCTTTCTTAAGATTAAGTGGAATTGCATCAAAGATAGCTTCACGTACATTTGTTAATGAAAGTACAATAAAGATAATACCTTCAACAAATACTGCAAATAACGCTACCTGCCATGAATATCCCATTTCACCACAAACTGTGTATGCAAAATACGCATTAAGTCCAAGACCTGCTGATAAAGCAAATGGAAGATTTGCCATAAAAGCCATACACATAGTACCGATAAATGATGCTAAACATGTTGCAATAAGGATAGCTTCCTTATCCATGCCTGTGCCATCACTTAAGATGTTCGGGTTTACAGCCAAAATATATGCCATAGTCATAAATGTTGTAAGACCCGCAATTACTTCTGTTTTTACAGAAGTGTTGTTCTGTTTGAGTTTGAAAATTTTTTCTAACATTTTCCTCTCCGTACAGTCCTCTGACCATACATTTCCTTTCTTTAGAATATATTTATTCGTGCAAAAACACCATTTAATTATACCACAAATTCAGTTTATATCTACCTAATTTTTCAACAAATTAGTGCAAAAAGTAATTTTTGACATTTTTACAAATTAATATATTCTTCTATGTGTCAGCATTTATTTTAGGGCAGTCAAAATCCACCCTCATATAATTAGGGTCAACTAATTTAATCAGATTGTCATAAAGAAGATTATGGGATTTTTCATTGTTCATTAAATTATTATCATATATTTTTTTTGCCACATCGAACACATTATATCCCTGAATGGCACCATAAACCACACTTCCATCCCTCAATACAACATAAGGTCTAATTTTATAGCTTTTACAATATCCTTTATCAACATTCATAGTCATAACATAGTAATCTGCTGTACCTGAATTTCCCAACTTTATATTGGATTTTCCTTCTTCGGTTGATGGGACACTTACCACATATTTATTATCACTGCCAAGTACCATATCTCCAACAGATATATTTCCTTCGTCCAATGCAATTATAAAAAGAATGCCTCCTGCAACCATAGTTGCAAGGGACATTCTCTTTATATCTCTTATTTATTCGCTATGCTTAATGCTTCACGATTATTTATTTGCAAGTTCTGCCTTAATAGCTTCTGTAAGCTGTGGAACTACCTTGTTTAAATCACCTACAATACCATAATCAGCTACGTCAAAGATTGGAGCATCTTCGTCTTTGTTGATTGCGATGATTAAGTCTGATTCTTCCATTCCGGCAACGTGCTGAATAGCACCTGAAATACCAATTGCAAAGTAAACCTGTGGACGAACTGTCTTACCTGTCTGTCCTACCTGTCTGTCAACCGGTAACCAGCCATTATCTGTAACAGCTCTTGAACATGAAACTTCACCACCAAGAACCTTTGCAAGGTCTTCAAGAATCTTGAAGTTCTCTGCTGAACCAACTCCACGTCCACCGGATACTAAAATCTTAGCATCCATAATATCTACTGTTTCAGCTACTGACTTAACTACTTCAAGAATTTCAACATACTTGTTGTTCTTCTCAAATCCAGGGTTAAATTCAATAACTTCTGCCTTTGCTCCAGGCTTAGGATCAGCCTTCTGCATAACACCTGCACGAACAGTTGCCATCTGTGGTCTATTGTCAGGACAAGCGATTGTAGCAATTGTGTTTCCACCAAATGCAGGACGAGTCATAAGTAACTGATTGTGCTTCTGCTCCTTTCCCGGAATTGGGTTAATTGGAAAATCACCAATTTCAAGTAATGTACAGTCTGCTGTAAGACCTGTAGCTACTCTGGCTGAAACTGTAGGACCTAAATCTCTACCGATAGCTGTTGCACCTACTAACATTATTTCAGGCTTGTATTCTTCAATAACTGAAGCTAATGCATGTGCATATGGCTCAGTTCTGTATGTTTCAAGTTCAGGATCATCAACTACGATTACCTTATCAGCACCATATTCTGCTAATTTGTCAACCAAGTTTCCAACTTTTGATCCAAGAAGTACTGCTGTAACTTCTGTATTTAAAGGTTTTGCAAGTCTTCCTGCTTCTCCAAGTAATTCGAATGCGATTGGGCTTAATTCGTTATCTACCTGCTGAGCGAAGACAAATACGCCTTTATAATCTTCTAAATTAATGTTCTGCATAATTATAATCTCCTCTCTATTAAATAACGTGCTTTGTTATTAATTTGTCCATGATGTATTCAACTGCTTCTTCCGGTGAATCAGGTGTAACCTTTTCGCCTGCACCCTTACGAACCTTATCTGAAGCCTTAGCAATCTTTGTAGGTGAGCCCTTAAGTCCAAGATCTCCATCTTCTACATCAACAAGATTTGCTCTTCCCCAAGTTGTAATTTCTGCATCACAAGCATCAAAAATTCCACCCGGAGTCATATATCTAGGATCATTTAATTCTGAAAGAGCTGTAATAAGAACCGGCATCTTTGCCTTAAGCATATGATGTCTGTCTTCGTACTGTCTCTTAACGATTACGCTGTCTCCGTCAACTTCAATGCCTTCAGCATATGAAATAACAGGGATTCCAAGATGTTCAGCAATCTGTGGTCCAACCTGAGCTGTATCACCGTCGATAGCCTGACGTCCTGTAATAATAATATCATAATCTTTAATGTTTCTGATAGCACCGGCAATTGTTGTAGATGTAGCCCAAGTATCAGCACCACCTAAAACTCTGTCTGTTACTAAGATTCCGTTGTCAGCACCCATAGCTATAGCTTCACGAAGAACATCTTCAGCTTTTGGAAGACCCATTGTAAGAACTGTAACTTCTGCTCCGTACTGATCTTTTAATCTAAGTGCTGCTTCAAGACCTGCTTTATCATCTGGATTCATGATTGTAAGCATTGCAGCTCTATTTAATGTACCATCCGGGTTAAACTGTACTCCACCCTTTGTATCAGGTACCTGTTTTACACATACGATAATTTTCACGATTAGTACCTCCTATTACTTTAATAAGTTAGCAGAGATTACCATACGCTGAACTTCTGAAGTACCTTCATAGATTTCTGTAATCTTAGCATCTCTCATCATTCTTTCAACGTCATATTCTCTGATATAACCATAACCACCGTGTAACTGAACAGCCTTAGTTGTAACTTCCATTGCAACTTCTGCTGCATATAATTTAGCCTTAGCAGCTTCTACAGAATATGTCTGCTGTGTAGCCTTAGCCATAGCAGCCTTGTATACTAATAACTTGGCAGCTTCTACCTTAGTAGCCATATCAGCTAACTGGAACTGTGTATTCTGGAACTGTCCGATTGATCTGCCAAACTGCTTTCTTTCCTTAACATAATCAATTGTTGTTTCAAGAGCACCTTCAGCAAGACCAAGAGCCTGAGCTGCAATACCGATACGTCCACCATCAAGTGTGTGCATAGCGATGTTGAAACCTTTACCCTTCTTACCAAGTAAGTTTTCAGCCGGGATACGACAATCTTCAAAGATTAATTCGTATGTTGCTGAACCACGGATACCCATCTTCTTTTCCTTTGTTCCAAATGTAAATCCAGGTGTTCCTTTTTCAACGATGAATGCTGAAATTTCTTTCATCATTCTACCACGTTTTTCAACTTTACCTGTTACAGCGATTACAATGTAAACATCTGCATACTTACCATTTGTGATAAAGCACTTAGAACCGTTTAATACCCATTCATTTGTAGCTTCATCGAAAACAGCCTTTGTCTGCTGCCCCTGTGCGTCTGTTCCTGCACCCGGCTCTGTAAGACCAAAAGCGCCTAACTTTTCACCTTTTGCAAGGGGAACTACATATTTCTTCTTCTGCTCTTCTGTACCAAATGTCATAATAGGATCGATACAAAGTGATGTATGAGCTGATACGATAACACCTGTTGTACCACAAACCTTTGATAATTCTTCAACACACATAACATATGTTAAAGGATCACATCCCTGTCCGCCGTATTCCTTTGGAACCGGAATACCAAGGAAACCATATTTTGCCATCTTTTCAACTGTCTCTACAGGAAACTGTTCATTTTCATCTGTTTCCTGAGCAAGAGGCTTAACTTCGTTTTCTGCAAATTCTTTGAAAAGTGTTCTAGCCATTTCATGTTTTTTGCTTAAAGTAAAATCCATTTATTTGTCCTCCAAATTTATAGTTTGCTCTAATTACTGAGCATCAACTGGTGTCTTAGTACGGTCTGCGTTATATACATAGAATCCCTTACCTGACTTAACACCAAGGTTTCCGCCTCTAACCATCTTACGGATTAATGGGCATGCACGATATTTGCTGTCCCCTGTTTCATTGTAAAGTACATCCATAATTGCAAGGCAGATATCTAAACCAACGAAATCTCCCAATTCAAGAGGTCCCATTGGATGGTTAGCACCAAGTTTCATTGCAGCATCAATACCGGCAATGTCTGAAACACCTTCCATCTTAATGAAAGCAGCTTCGTTAATCATTGGAATTAAAATTCTGTTTACAACAAATCCTGCAGCTTCATTTACCTGTACAGGTGTCTTTCCGATTTCTTCTGAAATCTTCTTGATTGTTGCAACTGTTTCATCAGGTGTATTAACCCCTGCGATAACTTCTACTAATTTCATTCTGTCAGCAGGATTGAAGAAATGCATACCAATCATAGGACGTGTAAGACCATTTCCAATTTCTGTGATAGAAAGTGATGATGTATTTGAAGCGAAAACACATTCAGGCTTGCAAATCTTATCTAATTCTGCAAATGTTGTTTTCTTAACTTCCATATTTTCAAAAGCAGCTTCAACGATCAAATCGCAGTCAGCACATAAATCTTCCTTAAGACCAGGTGTGATGCTGTTAAGAATACCATCAACCTTCTCCTGTGTCATTTTTCCTTTTTCAACAAGTCTTGCATAACCTTTAGCAATCTTGTCTTTTCCACCTTCAGCCCATTCCTGCTTGATATCACATAATGCAACTGTGTATCCTTCAACCTGAGCGAAAGCCTTTGCGATTCCCTGACCCATTGTTCCTGCGCCAATAACTCCAACCTTCATGATTATTCCTCCATAATATTTATGATAATTTTATTTTGTATCCACTTATGTCTCAAATCAATAATTATAAAAAACTAAGTGGCTTATATTACATATTCTTAAATGGTACAACCTTTAATTTCTTTTCTTTATCCTTTTCAAGGAAGTTACCCATACCTGCCTTCTGATCTTCTGTCTCAAAGCAGCTACCGAATAATTTTTCTTCAATAACGATTGCATCATCCATGTTTGCATCTAATCCATCATTAACTGCCTTCTTGCATGCTCTTACAGCAATAGGTGCGTTCTTTGCAATGCCTGCTGCCATTTTCTTTGCTGCATCCATAAGTTCTTCCTGTGGATATACTGCATTTACAAGACCGATTCTGTAAGCCTCATCAGCCTTAATGTTTCTTGCTGTATAAATCATCTGTTTAGCCATTCCAGGTCCAACGATTCTTGCAAGTCTCTGTGTTCCACCAAATCCCGGTGTAATTCCAAGACCTGTTTCAGGCTGTCCGAAAATAGCATTTTCAGAACAGATTCTAATATCACAACTCATTGATATTTCACATCCGCCACCTAAAGCGAATCCGTTTACTGCAGCAATAACAGGAACAGGTAATGTTTCAAGTTTTCTGAAAACATCATTTCCCTTCTTACCGAAAGCTTCGCCTTCAGCCTTTGTAAGTGTTGACATTTCTCCTATATCAGCGCCTGCAACAAATGACTTTTCTCCGGCACCTGTTAAAATCAATGCTCTTGTTTCATTAACATCAACTGCATCTAATGTAGCGTTTAATTCATCAAGGACCTGGCTGTTTAATGCGTTTAATGCCTTTGGACGGTTGATGGTAATAACTCCAACAAATCCTTCCTGTTCATAAGTAATAAATTCCATATCACTTCTCCTTTAAATTACCTTATTAAAAAACACATGAAAAGCTGGTAGTAAAATCTGCTACCAGCTTTTTATATATTTAATTAGTCTCTTTCAACGATTGTTGAGCAGCCCATTCCGCCACCGATACATAATGTTGCAAGACCCTTCTTAGCGTCTCTCTTCTGCATCTCGTGAAGTAATGTAACAAGTATTCTACAACCTGAAGCTCCAACAGGATGTCCAAGTGCAATAGCTCCACCGTTTACGTTAACCTTGCTCATATCAAATCCAAGGTCTCTTGCAACTGCAACTGACTGTGCTGCAAAAGCTTCGTTAGCTTCGATTAAATCCATATCGTCAACTGTTAAGCCTGTCTTTTCCATAACTTTTCTTGTTGAAGCAACAGGTCCAACACCCATGATTGAAGGATCAACTCCGCCAAGTGCTCCGCCAACAAATGTAGCCATAGGTGTAACGCCTAATTCCTTAGCCTTTTCTTCGCTCATAACTACTACTGCAGCTGCTCCATCATTAATACCTGAAGCATTACCTGCTGTAACAACACCATCAGGCTTTCCTGAACAGCATCTTAATTTACCAAGTGATTCAGCAGTTGTTCCTGCTCTTGGTCCTTCATCTGTATCTACAACGATATCGCCCTTTCTGTTCTTAACAACAACTGGAACGATTTCATCCTTAAACTTACCTTCAGCCATAGCCTTTTCACATTTCTGCTGTGAGTTAGCTGAGAATGCATCTAATTCTTCTCTTGTGATTCCCCACTGTTCAGCTACGTTTTCAGCTGTAATCATCATATGATAATTGTTGAAAGCATCTGTTAATGCATCATTTACCATTGTATCAACAAGTGTTCCGTTGTTCATTCTGTAACCAAATCTTGCTTTTGGAAGTGCAAAAGGTGCCATTGACATATTCTCCATACCACCTGCAACAACGATATCAGCATCTCCTGCCTTAATCATCTGAGCTGCCATATTTACACAGTTAAGACCTGAACCACAAACAACGTTTACTGTAACTGCCGGTGTTTCAATAGGAAGTCCTGCCTTAAGTGAAGCCTGACGTGCTACGTTCTGTCCAAGACCTGCCTGGATAACGCATCCCATATATACGTGATCAACTGCTTCCTTAGGAACGCCTGCTCTCTTAAGAGCTTCCTCAATAACGATAGATCCTAAAACCGGTGCCGGAGTTGTGCTTAATGCTCCGCCCATTTTTCCGATTGCTGTACGGCATGCGCCTGCAATAACTACTTTCTTTGACATAATATAATCCTCCATAAAAATTTAATTTAATATAATAAATTACATCAATTTTAAAAATTACTCACACTCTTAAATAATATCATCAATTGAATTTAACCGCAATAAACATTTGAAATAACTCTGTTAATGTTTTGTGAAAAATATGTAACATATCTGATATTTCCAAGATTGTTATAATTTTAACAAATTCTATTTCCTTTGTCTAGTATCTTCAATAAAAAAAATGGCGAATTAACGCCATTTTTTCACTAAAACCAGTTAAGTTTTATTATTTTTAATTACATTGCCTTTATGAATTTAAAAATAAACTTTTTAACGCCCTTTAAACTCTTTAACATATCGTTTCTAAATTTACGATAAAGCATGTACATTTTCCTCTTGTCCTCATCTGTAGCCCTGTCATTTGAAAACGCTGCTATAAGGGTTATGTCATATATCCATCGCCATTCTTCTTCTGAGAGCTGTGGAAACTGTTTTATCATTTTCTCTATTGCCTCTGTGGAATTGCCCTTATTTAAACCTGCTCCGAAGAAATTGCATATATTACAGATTTCCTTATAAGTGCTGCATATACTGTTTTTCCCTTTTATTTTCCGTATTTTACTGACTCTCTTAATTCTATGAGGCAAAACAAAAATAATGAATCCCGCCACCACACATATTATAAGTATGAAAATTACTTTTAACACCTTTATTACATGCTTTAAACTTACATTTTCACTGTGAGATGTATTCTTATGACTTTCACTGTTTACAGTTGCCTTTGTGTTATCCGCCGAAGCCGTTGTACTTTCATTTGCGTGGGTTGTAGCTACCGCTGCAACTGTAGTTGCTTCCTGCTTTGTAGTATTGTTTTCCTGTTTTGATATTCTCGACGTGCTGTATCCCGGTGTATGTTCCCTTACCTGCCAGCCTTTAATATCATTAAATACCTCACACCATGCATGAGCCCCTTCATCAGTAACCGTAGCTGCAAATGTACCGTCATTTTGTTTGGTAAAACTTGAGGGGTCAATAACGTATCCCTCCACATACCTTGCCGGTACGTCCTTCATTCTGTAAATCAACGTTGCCGCCGATGCAAAATGCACGCAAAATCCCGTTTTCCTGTTAAAAAGAAAATCCTCCACGAAATCCCTGCCATCTGTTGTTTTTCCCGGCGCTTTACTATATTGTAAATCACTAAACCATTCATTAATTGCCGTGGCAACACCTACTTCGTAATTACTGTCAATTTGATTACATCTATGTTTTAATTCATCAAGCCCCTTAGGTTTTCCGATATATCTTACTTTTGTAAATTCACTATATTTGTACCAATAGGAAGATACATTGCTTAAATAGTCAAAATTATTACTTAAATCATTTCCATCGAAATATAAATATATATGTTGTTTTTTTCCATCACCTAAGGCGCAGGTATCATAATCAGCACTTTCATCCTTTACTTCGGAAAAATACGGTGAATATCCATATTTGCCGGATGCCCCTAAAACATCAATAGTCATTTTCTGTTTTGCCAGGGATGTATAAGTTGAAAACTTATTATAGGGTTCATTTATTAACTTTTTAAACTGACTTTGTGTGTTATAAAATTCTTTTATATCCTTTACGGTATCTTTATCGGCACCTGTCCATTCCTTCCCGTTATAATCTATTCCTACAAAAGCTCTTAAATACACCGTTTTTGTAGGCTTCTTTGTAACCGTAACCTTTAATACCTTCTTCCCGGTAGCCCTGAATTCATTAATATTTTCTAACTTTCCTTTTCCAATTCCTGCTTTGGCATAGTTTCCGCTGCCTTCAAAAATGGAACTTAAGAAATCTCCCGGATTAATTTTATCAAAGTTCTTAATAGCCTCTGCTGTTTTCTTATAACTGTCCATTTTTTTATACTTTTCCAGCTTAGGTGAAATATTAAAAGCCAGAACCGACACCATCAGTAACACTGCCATGGTTGCTACAGCAGTGGTAATTACATTTTTTTCTCCCTGTTGACGGTATATTGTAAAATAAAATACTGCTGCAAAAATAAGTTCTAATGTACTTGAAACTGAAGGCAGATAACCTACTGCCGAATCTAAAATCACAGGTGCTAATACCAGTAGTAAAGCCACATACCGGCAATTTTTCCCTATGATAATACTGTATAAAATAACTGCTATTAATAATTCCACCAATAGCAATATCACCACATTGTAAAGATAAGATGACTTATACTTTAAGCCTACATAATTGGTCTCATAGTAAAAATTCCAAAGTTTCAGAATTTTGTTTATATAAATTCCACTTCCTGCCCTGAAAAAATACAATCCACAAAGATACAAAACACCTATTATCACCATAGCTTTTCTGCTTTTTATCATCAGCATAAATAAAGCATATCCACCTATTGCGGCTGCTCCGCTGACTGATATTGTAATTATGGGTTTTATATCAAATTTAAACACTGAGGAAATTGCATCAAAAGAACATAACAGCACAAAGAATACTGCCAAAAGATACATAATGAAATTACTATTCTTTTTTTCAAGTTTAACAAATTCTATTCCCGCCATTTTATCCTACGCTATACGATAATATATGTCTCTTCATAACATACTTTATCGCCCTTCTTCTTTACTTCTATTTCATTGCCATTTACAATCAGCCTTCCATCAGACTTTATTTCCACCATGGAGCTGAAATCATTTCTGTCGAAACGCTCATCAAACTGCATATCTGCTCTTTTTCTGTCATGATATGATTCTAAATAAAGCAGCCTGTTAAGAAGTTCGTATATATTTTCTTCATTTTCTACTCTCTTCCTAATAATTCTGTCATTTTTTTCCTCGTACCATGCAACCATATGAACACATTTTTGTTCTATTAATGAAAGAGATACCGAAGCAGCCATTTCAATGGCATTTACCGGCAGATTTTTTCTGCCATGTTTCTTTCCTCTTAGATGCTTTACGGTATTGTTTCTAAACAAGTCAATCCATATAAGAACCACACAGCCTAATGGTTTTCCGTGTTCCTTTATTAAAAGATTGTCAGTCTTGGCTGACAGTTTCCAGTGTATATCATGTATAGGATCACCTTCCACGTACTCCCTTACCTGATATATTTCAGATAAATCATCACCTTTTTCGCTATCAGAATATACCTCTGAATCTGTAATAAATTCTCTGGTGGTTCTTTGTATCTCTGTCATTAAAAGATGGGTTTCCGGCAATATTTCTATCTTCTTAACATCATTTGTTTTCTTTTTTAAATAAAGGCAGCCAATCCAGTCATATACATAATACTCCACTAAATATACGGAAATTTCACCACAGTCTGAGGATAAAAAGCTTTCACTGAAAGTTTCCTTTACTCCTCTTGTAACGGTATGATTAATTATTTCCTTTTTAACCTCACCGGTAAAATTATTTACCACCTTAATTTTAAAGTCACACCTTACACTTAACCACTTTGATTTATTTTTTACCTGAATTAATATTGGAATTTCACTGTTTTTTTCAGCAGAATACAAGCCTTTATCCAATTTAACCTGTATAAACCGTGATACAATACGAACATACACAATTGCCATAATATAATACATACATTCCATTAAAAGAACAATTCCTATTACCTTCTCTGTAAAAAGAAAAAACATGCAAAGGGTTATTAAGGTAACCAAACTATAAATTAAACTTCTTTTAATCATACCTACCTTCTCATTGCAGGTTCAGGTACCTGTCTTAAAATTTCACTTAAAACATCGTGTTTATTAATATGGCTTACCTTTGCCTTGGTACTCAGTCTCACTCTGTGAGTTGCAATACACTCAAATACATCTCTTACATCCTGTGGTACAACAAAGTTTCGCCCTTTCATCCATGCATATGCCCTGCTCATTGCCGCTAAAGCCACTGTTCCACGGGGACTCATTCCCCCTCCTAACATTTCATGGTTTCTTGTGCTTTCTGCCACCTGAACAATATATTTGTACACGCTGTCCTTAATGTACACTTCCTTTACTTCCTGTTCCATAAGGATAATGTCATTAGCACTTATTACATTATTTACATATTCTAAAGGATTTCCCATATGTCTTCTTTTAAGGATTTCCATTTCCTCTTCCACTGTAGGGTACCCCATATTTACACAAATCATAAATCGGTCTAACTGTGACTCCGGAAGCATCTGGGTTCCTGCTGAGCCTTCAGGATTTTCCGTTGCTATAACCACAAAAGGATTTCCCATCTCTCTTGTTATTCCGTCAACGGTAATTTGTCTTTCTTCCATAACCTCTAATAATGCTGACTGGGTTTTAGGGGATGTTCTGTTTATTTCATCTGCCAAAAACATATTGCACATAAGTGCTCCCGGTTTGTAAACAAACTGTCCCGTTTCCTTTTTGTATATGGAAAATCCCGTTAAATCTGACGGCATTATATCCGGTGTGAACTGTACTCGACTGTCTTTAATTCCCATAGCCTTTGAAAAAGCCTTAGCCATGGTAGTTTTTCCTACCCCCGGCATATCCTCTATAAGAATATGTCCCTGTGCAATAATTGCTGCCATTATTTTTTCAATAACGTCGTTTTTTCCAACTACTGCCTTTTGTACTTCATTAATAACTGCCAAAGCCTTATTTAATTCGCTCATTATTTTTGCCCCCTGTTTATTTTAATAATTATAATTTTCTCTGTTTGTACTTCCTAATGAACATAATTTAACATATAATTCTGCATCTGTAAGGAAAACATACGGATTAACGTAAAAAATATCCAATATATTTGCAGTAAGCGCAGATAAGAATCTCCAACCTATAAAAGAAATATCTAATACAAATGTATCAAACTTGTTTCCCATCATCATGTTTTTACTTCTTTCAAAAGCCTCATGCATATCCATGTCTGGATTTTCTGCCAATAAATAAGGCACCATCCTATACTCATATGACTTAATTATACCCGGAATAATAAACAATAAGCTCCAAAGTGCTGTAAAAAGATTCTTACAAAACATAATCTTTACTACATTTCCGTATCCCTTTCTAAAAGCATATGCTATTTCAGATGTTTCAGGCTTTTGGGTTCTATTCTTTAAAAACCATCTTTTACATCCGACTTCAAGTGGGGATAAAAGAAAACATCTAAGCAAAATAGATGCCAGCATAAAGAAACCTGCCACACTCATAATTGCATACAATTCAACTAAGGATATACCACTAAATATATTTTTAATATAATTTCTTACATTAAACATCTGAGAAGAGATATCAATGCTGCTGTCCGGTTTCATGTTTGTTATTCCACTACCATTTATTATCTGGTCAAAATAACTTCCGGAACTTCTTCCCATAAGACCCTTACTATAATTAGTAGATATTCCGTTAGTTCCTAAATTTACGTTTAAACGGATTCCCTGTCCTATTGCAATAGCCGTAATTACTGAAAGAAGTACAATCCACCAGTAATTTTTTCTCATAATCTGTTTTGCATTATTCTTTAGTTCTACTCTGTTCCACATATAATACTTTTACTCCTCTCAACACTTTTATTTTATAAGTGTAAAACAGCCCGCTTACAACTTGCAAGCGGGCTTACATTTAATCAAATTATTTAATTTCGTATAACCATCCCTTAGGTGGCTCAATTCTTCCCATCTGAATTCCTGTTAAAGTCTCATAAAGCTTCTTTGTTGTAGGTCCCATTTCTTCCATTCCGCTTGGGAAGCAGATTTCTTTTCCATGGTCAACAATCTTTCCTACAGGAGAGATAACTGCTGCTGTACCACAAAGACCACACTCTGCGAAATCTTTAACTTCATCAAAATATACTTCTCTCTCTTCAACTTCAAGTCCTAAGTAATCCTTAGCAACTGTCATAAGTGAACGACGTGTAATAGATGGTAAAATACTATTTGACTTAGGTGTAACAACCTTATTATCCTTTGTAACGAAAATGAAGTTTGCACCACCTGTTTCTTCTACCTTTGTTCTCGTAGCTGCATCAAGATACATATTCTCGTCAAAGCCTTCTTTATGTGCTGTAACAATGGCATGTAAGCTCATGGCATAGTTAAGACCTGCCTTAATATGACCTGTACCGTGAGGTGCTGCCCTGTCGAAATCACTTACCTTAATTGTAATAGGCTTTGCGCCACCCTTGAAGTAAGGTCCAACAGGTGTTGTAAGTACTCTGAACTGATATTCATCAGCAGGCTTTACACCAATAACAGGATTGCTTCCAAACATATAAGGTCTTACATAAAGTGTAGCTCCACTGCCATATGGTGGAACGTATCCTGCGTTAGCCTTGATTGTCTTTTCGATAGCTTCTACAAATTTATCTTCAGGATATACAGGCATCTCCAGTCTTCTGGCTGAATCTGCCATTCTCTTTGCATTTAAATCAGGACGGAATGTTACTATACGTCCATCCTCTGTGGTGTAAGCTTTCATTCCTTCGAAAACTGTCTGAGCATACTGTAAAACTCCGGCACATTCGTTTATGACTACATTAGCATCGTCTGTTAACTTTCCGTCATCCCACTTTCCATCTTTGAAATTAGATACAAATCTCTTGTCAGTCTGGATATATCCAAAACCAAGATTTGCCCAGTCAATATTTTTCTTGTCCATATTAAATTTCCTCCGTTTGTCTTAGTAGTTTTTAACTTATTTAAATATACTACTATTTTTTTTTACGGTCAATATTTAGCATGACATTATTAACTATTTATTGAACTTTGTCCAATTATACTCATACATATTTGAAAAGAAATTCTCATATTCTTTTTTCAGCTGTTTTCCAAGAGTAACCTGCTGCCCGTCATGTTTTTCAGGCAATGTGATTAACCCGGAAATATTCATATCTTTTTTCCCTATCTGATAAAATACCACTCCCTTAGTTACAAAATCTTCATCATTTTCTTCTTTGTACAACTGTGTATATTTATCATCATCCGGTATTTCATACATCCATACGGTGTCTGAAACTTTTTTACATTTTGTTAAAGTATTATCAATTTCTGTAAGCATAGTCTCATCATCACCTACAGCAACACACTGTACTTCCTTATTTTTATCCCACCCTTCAGGCAGGGTGAAATATATTTTTTTGCCGGATAAATACTTTCCTTTTTCATTGTATGTATATGTTTCGCACTCACTTACAAAGTTGTAGGCATCATTTAAATACCCCTTATCCTCAAGAATTTTCATAGTGTTAGTGTAAGCTTCCGGAATATAAATCAGTCCACCGGCGTAACCACCAGCATCATATCCGTCATCTGATGATATTCTATACGTAACTGAAATTCCCCATATTTTTTCGTAGCTTTTCGGAATATACATTCCATTAGCTTCCACATCCTTTTTAAGTGCCTCTACAAAGGAATTAATCAACTCCTTATTTTCAGGCTTTGATAAATAATCCACCTCATCCGTAACCTGACCTGCCTTAACAGCATAATCATCACCATATATTTCTTCTTCATCAGCATCACCATTTACAACATATTTAGAGATTTGCATATCTGTAATGTATTTATACGGTATTATGTAAAAAGGATGCTTTACCTGAGAATAATACTTAGTTGATGTTATATCAGACATTTTTTTCATAATATCTTTTGTATTTCTGGCAATGTAATAACCATCATATTTTCTTGAAATGGTTTTTCCATTTTTTAACACATACTTAATACTAATACTTTCCTGGTCACTACCACCATATCTGCTTTTAATCGGTAAAAATCCGTGATGCTTATCTAAGCTGTTTGTAATCAGCTTATGTACTTCACATACATCACTTATAATATTAGCATCATCTGTATAAGATGCCAAAACATCTTTCCCATCAATAACAAAACTTTGAGTGTTTCCCTGAACAATATTTACTTTCTGTACATCTTCCTTATCAGGTACTCTTTGCAGGTATCCCAATCCTCCTGATGTTGTAATCAGTAAAAATGCCATGATGCACACAAATACCACACCACATTCCATAAGGCTAGACTTAAACTTTGATAGTCCTCTGTGAAATACTAAATGCAATAACAAATTAGCCGTCATTACGGCAATTACAGTTCCCACAACAAACCATATATACTGTGCCTTACAACTATCATCTCCCAAAAATGAGCACATATATCCCACACCAAATCCTGTTGCAAAACATGTGAAGAATTTAATAATAATTTCCACTATGCTAAAGGCAAAGGCATTCTGGGCACTTTCTGCCTTTCTCTGTTTACAAAGTACAAAGGATGCTGCCATAAGAACCACTGAAAGACATATCCACCATGCAATTCCAAGGCCGCTTCCACTTCCGAATTTACATGTATAAAATGATGCTGCCGGAGATAAAAATGTAAGAATCGTACTTGGAATCTCTGATACAGCAAGTCCCGGAATAACAGATTGTGGAAACAATACCCCAATCAGGACACATATAGGATATATAGCGCTGATTACCACATATGATATAAGTACATCAGCCACTGTTCCGCAACATAATGAAATCATAGCTATAAAACTTACATTTCCAATAATTGTAACTGTCAGTATTCCTATTACCTTAAATGATTCAATTAATGCCACATCACTTAAACCTAAAATGGCACCAACAGAACCTATTATAATCATAGGAACTATACATAAAACCAATGTGGAAAAGTATCTTACAAAAAATAAGGTTCTTCTGCTTATTGGGTAACTGCCAAATAAGTCCACACTTCTTTTATTATGCATATATGAAAATGACATTATTGCCATGATTATTGAAAAGATTATGGCAAATGCCACAAAAAATATAGCCGGAAGATATTCACAAACTTCTTTCATATCTTTTATATAACTTTCCATTCCTAAATTTTGCTGCGTACCACAAACTATCATTGCAAATATTTCAATCATTGGAAATGATAAAAACAACAAAATCCAATATGCAATTGAAAACGGAAGATTTTTTCTTAATGACCATTTAAATAATGCAACTGCTTTTTTTCTGCCTGATAATCCTACATTATTTTCCATAACCTACACCCTCCATTTCGTTAATAAATACTTCTTCTAATGTTGATGGCATTACTTCTAAAAATGCCGGTTCTAATTTCTTTAGTTCTTCCATTACTTCATCTAAATCTCCCTTTACCATAAGCACATAATATCCACCTATCTGGCTTAATACTTGGGCATCTAAATGGTTAAAGGCATCTCCATCCGGCGGATTGTTAAATGCCATATGGATTTTATGCATCTTATTCTTAAGTTCGTCTGTTTCCTTATTTGTAACAAGACTTCCACTATGTAATAATACTATTCTGTCACATATATCATCAATTTCCCTTAAATTGTGGGATGCAATAATACATGTCATGTTATTCTCCGTAACGTCCTCGATTATAATGGTCTTTAATGTTTTTCTTATAACCGGGTCTAATCCGTCAAATATTTCATCTAAAAACAAATATTTCGGTCTTGTTGAAAAGGCAAGAATAAGGGATGCCTGTCTTTGCATACCTTTACTCATATTAATTATTCGTTTGTTTGTTTCTATAGGGAACATTTTACATAACTGTGTGTAACGTTCCTCATCCCAGCTTTTATAGAGACCTCTTAAAAGCTTTGCCATATTTTCCACTGTACTGTCATTAAAAAAATACGGATAATCGGAAATAAAATAGCAGCGTTCCTTTATTTCATGGTTATCAAAGGAATCCTGTCCGTCTATTATAACCTTTCCCCCATCAGGCTCATAAACTCCTGCAAGGGTTCTTAAAAGGGTACTTTTACCACTTCCGTTACTTCCTGCTAAGCCGAAAATTGTTCCTTCAGATATGACGCAGTTTAAATTATTAATGGCAACTGTTTTGTCAAATCTTTTCGTCAGATTATTTATTTCTATCATTCTGTCTTTCCTCCACTTATAGTTTCATCTATAATTTCTATCATCTCACCTCTGGTAATGCCTTTTTTGTAGGCTTCCCCGATAACACCGGTAAGTTTCTTTTTAATCTCTATTTTCTCAGCTTCATTTTGTCCTAATTTGTCTGAAATAAAGCTTCCCCTGCCTACAGTTGAATATATATATCCGTCTGTTTCTAACATCTTGTATGCTTTCTGTACCGTATTAGGATTAATGCCTAATTCTGTAGCCAGAGTTCTAACCGGCGGCAGTTTTGTGTGACTTTTAAGTATTCCAAGGGATGTAAGCCGTACTACATCATCATATAACTGCTGATAAACCGGCGTTCTTGAACCAAAGTTTACTGTGAACATATTATTCCCCTTTCATTTATTAATTGTACTACATCAATTAGTACAATTTAATAATACAATTTTCCTTTACATATGTCAAGAAAAACTATCCCTGTTTTCGGCATATTTTTTGACATTAAAAATTGCTATCTTAATAATATTTTCCCCAAGATTTATACATAAAATAAAAGATTGTCATTAAATTATCTTTCAGACATTTAACAACAATCTTTTATACTTTGCATTATACTGCATATTCTATTTTAGACCTATTAATTACAGCTTATTACTGAAGCTTTTCTAAAAGTTCAATAATAGTGTCAATATTTTCAAAATTATCTTCGTTTCTCTCATCATAAGGAATATCTACATCAAATTTATCCTCAAGTGCAACAATCAACTCCATAAGCTGTTTTGACTCTAAGAACTCCGCTATGCTCATATCCTCATCATCCGGATCCCATAATGGATTAATGTCGCATAAAATTTCTATAATATCGTCACGCATATCTTTTCCTCCCATAAATTATTCATTAGAAATTTAATACTGATATATATTTATCATAATATATGATATGGTTCAATGGTTTTAACCCATTTTATTAAAAAAAATATTGCACTATCTAAACATGACTTATTGCCCTAGCTCCATCTTTCAATAAACTGTTCCTCTGTAATGATTTCAATTCCCAATTCTTTAGCCTTTTTGTTCTTAGAAGAATTAGACATTATGTCATTATTGATAAGATAATTGGTTTTAGATGTTACGGAGCCTGTCACCTTACCGCCTCTTTGTTCAATATATTCCTTTACCTCATTTCTGTTGGCAAAATGATTAACACTACCTGTTACAACGAAGTTAAGTCCCTCCATATTCTGAGCGTTATGGTTTACTTCCGGATTCTTTATTGTTACTTCCTGAAGAAGCCTGTCTAATTTTTCAACGTTTTCCTTATCTGAAAAATATTCCGTGAATTTTTCTGCCATTTTGTCCCCAATTCCATCTATCTTAACCAGTTCCTCCACTGTAGCATGTCTGATTTTTTTCAGGTCATTATCAAAATATTTGCAGATAAGTTTTGCATTTGCAACACCTATGTTAGGGATTCCCAAACTGTATATAAGGGCGTGCAGTTCCACATTCCTTGACTTGTTAAGGGATGTTATTAAATTATCATAGGACTTTTCACCAAATCCCGATGTATTGGTAATCTCCTCCCTGTATCTGCTTATACGGTAAATATCTGCAAACTCTCTGATGTAACCTGCATCAATAAATTTTTCCAATGTTTCCTCTGATAATCCATCGATGTTCATTGCATTTCTTGATACAAACAAAGTAAATGCCTTAATATTTTTTGCAGGACATTGTTTATTGGGACAATAGAGAGTTTTTATTCCGTTATCATTTCTTATTTCCGTATTATGTCCACAGGCAGGGCATGTATCAGGAACCTCAATATTTCCGGTTTGGGTAAGATTTTCGGAAATCTGTGGAATAATCATATTTGCCTTGTAAACCTTTATCCTGTCTCCTGAGTGAAGGGCTAACTGTTCCACTATACTTACATTATGAACGCTTGCCCTGGTAACTGTGGTACCTTCTAATTCCACCGGTTCAAAAACTGCAACAGGATTTATAAGACCTGTTCTGCTGGGACTCCATTCTATATATTTCAAAGTTGTTTCAGCCTGTTCATCTTCCCATTTAAAGGCTATGCCGTTTCTTGGAAATTTAGCCGTTGACCCCAGAGAAATTCCATATGCAATATCATCATACATAAGTACAAGTCCATCTGAAGGATAATCATATGTTTTTATTTTCTCTGCAAAATATTCCACGGTTTCCTTCATATTATCCTGAGTTACCCTTTTATGTTCCACCACATCAAAACCCTGATTTTCAAGCCATATAAACTGATTTTCCATGGAATTTTGAAAATCCACATTTTCAGCATTAATTAAGGCAAATGCCATAAAATTAACATTTCTTTTAGCTGTTATTTCCGAATTTAACTGTCTCACTGAACCTGAGCATAAATTTCTTGGATTTTTATACTTTGCATCTATATCTTCTATTGACTTATTTATTTCCTCAAAATCAGAATATTTAATTACAGCCTCACCTCTTAAAGTTAACTCCCCTTTAAAAGGAATGGATACAGGGATATTTTTAAAGGTTCTTGCATTAGCAGTAATTACTTCCCCCACCTGTCCGTTTCCACGGGTAACTGCCTTTTGAAGACTTCCGTTGTTATATGTCAAAACTACCGTAAGTCCGTCTAACTTCCATGACAAAAGACATTTTCTCTCCCCTGCAAATGCAGCTAATGTCTCCACTTCCTTTGTCTTATCCAATGACAGCATAGGACTTCCATGCTGTTCCTTCGGCAGTTCACTTACTACCTCATATCCTACGTTCACCGTAGGGCTGTTAGCAAGAACAATTCCTGTTTCCTTTTCTAATGAAAGAAGTTCATCGTAAAGCTTATCATATTCAAAGTTAGACATTATTTCTTCTGCCTCCTGATAATAAGCTCTTCCTGCTTTATTTAAAAGTTCAACTAATTCTTTAATTCTCTCCGATTTCTCCATTTTATCCTCTCTTAAATACCACAGATTTTCTTTAATTTATTTAACTCTTCCTCTGTTACGTTTCTGTATGCACCAACAGGCATATTGCCCATTTCAATGTTAACTATTCTGATTCTTTTTAATTTCTGAACATTATAGCCTAGTGCCTCACACATTCTTCTTATTTGTCTGTTAAGTCCCTGAGTAAGAACAATATTAAAGGTATTATTACTTATTTTAGATACCCTACAGGGTCTTGTTTTCTGATTTAATATTTCTACTCCCTGTGACATTTTTTTAATAAAATCGTCAGTTATTTTTTTGTCTACAGTGACTATATATTCCTTTTCGTGGTAATTAGATGCTTTTAATATTCCATTTACAAAAGCACCGTCATTGGTAAGCAAAATAAGCCCCTGAGAGTTTTTGTCTAATCTGCCAATGGGATATATTCTCTTATGATAACCAACAAAATCTATTATATTATCAGGATTTTTCATATCTGAGGTACACTCAATTCCTACAGGCTTATTAAGGGCAATAAGTATCTGCTGCTTTTCCCTTATAATTACCTTATCCTCCACTTTTACTATGTCAGTACAAAGGATTTTCTGCCCCATAAGAGCCACTTCATCATTTACAAAAACCTTTCCCTGTTCCACTAATCTGTCTGCTTCACGCCTTGAACAAAATCCCGAATCGCTTAAATATTTATTAAGACGTATAGGAGTTAAGTCCCTGTTTTTTTCTCTTGATATTTCTTTGTTATCTATACAAAACGCCCTGGTTATTTTACTCATATTATTTCCTTACCTGTTAATAAATTAATGACTCATTTCATCAGTTATTATTAGCAGGCTTCCATCCTTAACTTCAATTTCCACTTCATTTCCAATAAATGAATTGCTCACTGATAATGTAGAATCCGGTTCAATGGTTACTTTTTCAGCGTGATACAATGCCCCCTTAATTGTAACCTCCTTAGCATCACCATCTATGGCAAATACCGACAAATTACCTTTTTCCTGCTTGGGAATGGTTATTTTCCTATTGGTAATCATATAGTAAGTATTAACATCATCAATCATTTTTATATTAACATCTCTTTTTGATGCATAAAGCATAACCTGAATATTGGCAAAGGTGTGGTCTATTCTTTTACCCTTGGTTCCGCCGTATATTACTATATTATTATAGCCTTTTTCCATTGCCAGTTCCACAGCCAGCATCATATCCGTGTCATCTTTCATTACCTTATATCTTATAACATTATCCCCTTTCGGTACATAGCCTAATGAATCAAAATCCCCTAATATATAATCAGGAGTAATGTTTAACTTTTCAAGAATTTTCACTCCACCATCTGCTGCTATGACACAATCCCCTTCATTTATTTTAAAATCAGTGCCTGTATTATCCCCGGCACCTGCTATATAACATGTTTTCTCCACACATAACTCCTTGGTAATATTTAAATTCTATTTCATTGGTTACTAAATACATCCATATTTGCAACATTTACTTCTGTTTTTTAGTATAAAAAGAAGTATCACAAATGCAATACTTCTTTTTATAATTATTTCTTTTTCTTTGTAGCCTTCTGTGTAGTTTCATCAGAAGCCTTTGTTGTACTGTTTTCTTTTGTAGAAGCTTCTTCCTTTTTCTCACTGACCTTTTCACTTATTTTATTAAAATAATCATCTAACTTCTTGTCAGACTTTCTTGCCTCTTCAAATTCCTGACTTACACTCTTTAACAGTTTTTGCACATCATCATCTTTCGTAAGGCTGTCCATGTACTTCTCAACTTCCTCACCGGGATCATTTTGAATATACACATTTCCTGTTTTCCCATCACGAACAACGTAAAAACGGGTTATGGACGGAGCCGGAGTATCAATATTCTTGTACTCTGTCTGATAATATGCATATACAACGTATGTGTTTTCATACTGTCCTTCTTTAGTGTAACACTCTATGTCACTATATGCTGAAACATAGTTGTTGTATTTAATTTTGTTAATGTCATACATATTTCCAACGTACTGGGCTAATACCTGAAGACGCTTCTGCTCATCCTCAATTAAAAATGCATTAAGGTAATTCTTAATAACATCGGAAATCTCAGGATACTTTTCATCTTCTAAAGGATTTGCTACTGTTTCCTTATTTGATGCTGAATTATTTTTTCCCACAAAATGTGATACTAAGAAAACAACGCCTCCTAAAATTACTACTGCCAAAAGTATGGCAATTATTATATCAAATCTGATTTTGGGTTTCTTTTTCTTATTTTCTTTTTTCTTTTTTATAATCTCACCGGACTTTTTGTGATCTTCTTCAACCTCTTTTAATAAGTCCTCTAATTCAGAACTTATAAATTGCTTTTTTTCAGTGCTCACAATGACACACTCCTTTATCAAAATTTGTATTCATAATAATGTGATAAATGCACCCGACGGGAATCGAACCCACATTACTGCCTCCGGAGGGCGGCGTTTTATCCATTAAACTACGGATGCATTTTTACATCACTGTCCATTTTACATTAGAAAAATGTATTAGGCAACTGTTATTTTAAATTACCTCTTTAATATCCTAATTCTTCTGTTTCTCTTTTGTATACATATACATGGTCAGAAAGTATTTCCACAGGATCTAACTGAGTTCTGTTTACCTCCCGTATCATTTCGTCTATTTCTTTTGTATCCCAACCCATGGCAGGAATCAATATCACCTCATGAATGGAACTGGGAATAATATATATATCCTGTCCAACCTTGTCAGCGAACTTTTTAAGTACCCCGGGATAAAGTATGCATGCTGCCCCATTTGACTTGTCTTCGTTAGTCATTACATACATCTCCATATTTCTGTCTAATTTAACTTTTTCCATCTCTTCCTTAACCATATCCTCAACTTGTGCATATGTATATCCCCCATAGCAGGTTTCCTCTTTTATTAAATCACCATCATCATTATCCTCATCCCTTTCATCCCCCACTATACTGTCAAGAATCATTTCAGAAATAATATCTTCCATTCTACGTATAACAGGATGATACTTTGTCCATGTATTCTCATAAGCCGTAACACATAAC
This sequence comes from Eubacterium segne, assembly GCF_014287775.1. Lineage (NCBI taxonomy): Bacteria > Bacillati > Bacillota > Clostridia > Eubacteriales > Eubacteriaceae > Eubacterium > Eubacterium segne. The sequence goes on along the minus strand of NZ_JACOOZ010000006.1, from coordinate 187,737 downwards.
CGGGATAAATCTATTCCCCATTCTTTTATGTTACTATCTCTAATCATGGTAACTGCCTGGGCTCCCTCCCTGTATGATACCAAAATATAAAATACTATAGCTAAATCAAGAACTCTAACATGGGGTGTTGTTTTTAACATTTCTCTGTTCATATTATAATTAACCAGCTTATAAAAGATTCTTTTTTTGACCTTTGAAAAATTTCTTAAATCATTGATGTTAACTTCATTTATTAAACCCTTGGAACTATCTAAATAAACCTCAAAAATTTCTTTGCTTATATCATCAATATTCCTGCCTTTTTTAAACTGTGAGTAATAATCATTAAGATATATATTAGGGGTTGCCATGTCATTTTTTCTTTCTATACTTATGGCACGCATTCTTACATTATTATTCTTTATAATATCGTGAACAAATACTGTGCAATCTTCTAAATTTTCCTGAACTAACTCCTCCACTTTTTCTTTTATTTCCTTAATAAACGTTACATAATCCATTTTATTTCTCCTAACATTATGAATTTGTTCAGTTGCATAAGGTTTGTGTTCGATTTATAGTTTTATTATAATGCATAACATTATATTTTTCAACATATATTTTAAGTGACCATTTCTAGAAGAAATGGCCACTTATTAACTGCGGATACCTTTTATTTATTTCTTATTGCCTCTATAGGTCTTTTTGATGCTATCTTATAAACCGGTATAAAGCTTGCTACTGCTGCAACGCCTAAGCTTATTAATAGAAGTAATATAATCTGTCTTGGTCCGAAATTAAGTACAGTTATTAAAACTCCCATCTCTTTTCTTATAGCACTGTTTATCCATACTGTAACGCTTCCGGCAGCTATTGTTGCTAAAACAAAGTTTATAACAGCTATAATAAAGCTCTCTGAGAAGAATATTCTAAATACGTCATTACTTCTTGCACCTATTGCCCTAAGTATTCCGATTTCCTGCTTTTTGTAAGCTATACTTGTGGCAATAAAGTTTGATAACATAATTGCCGCAAATAATGCAAATCCCAATCCCACATACAGGAATACCTTTGATAATACATTTAATATTTCATCTACTGAATCTAACTCAAAGGTAACTGAATTTTGCATTTTAAATTTTACATTATCTTTTTCCGTATAACAATACTTTACAAGTTTTTGTATGTCTGCCTTGTTATCAGGCATTGATGACACTGCAAAACTATAAGTTCCAATTGCTCCAACCCAGTCTTTTTCGTAGAATTTATCAGGAACAACATATACTGCCTTACCTTCTCCTTTTATTACTCCTACTATCTTCCAGTTTTTATCTGTTTTTTCCTCTTCACTGGCTAATGAATAGCTTATGTTGAAAAATGGTTCATTCTTAAGATATTCAACGAAATCCTTAGCATCTGCATTTTCACCGTTTTTGTATATTTGTCCTTCAGGAACAATTATTTCATTATCTGCTAATTTACTCTTTTCACCATCAACCCATGTAATTTTTGACTTGTCAGCATCTGATAATTTTATCATTCCATCAGATGAACAATCGTAGCTGCTATTGCTTACATCCATATAAATGGACTTAGTATTTACATTAATAACCTTTCCGTCACCATTGACTAAACTTTCAACATATCCGTCACCGGTCATGGCTACACATGATAAGCTGTATTCCTTTATCCCATCCAATTCTCTGCTTAAGGCATACATGGCAAGAGTTTCTGCATTACTTTTTCCTGTCATGCTGTCACCTATTGTTTTATATCTGTTAAAATCAACCTTTGTGTCAATTACGGCAGTAACAGTAAATTTATCCCCGTTTAACTCAATTGTTTTTCCTATAATATCTTTATAATCTGAAATCTTTTCAATGCTTTTGCCTTCTAAATATCCTGTTTTTTCGTAGGTTTTATATACATATTCACTAATAGCTATTTCTTTCTTACTTCCGTCAGGCAGTTTTCCAGCCAATACCTTGTATCCCATTTCATCAATTATTTTCTGATTAATGTCAGCAAATCCTGTTATTGATGTTGCATATGGACAATAGACTTCATTTCCTGACAGATTTGATGTGTCTTTTATGTTTGTCATTTCCATTCCTTCATCGCTAGGCATATAAACACCTCTGAAATCATGGCCTGTTTCTTTACTTATCTTTGCTACATCTTCATCTGTAAGTTTGTATGACCAGTCATCCCACCATGTAGCTCCATCGTTATCCATTTTTTTAGCTTTTAATACAGACGCATATTTTATATTTGAATCTGATATTGAATTAGTACATGTTTTAATATGGTCATATGTTCCAAATGTATCTGCCAGTGCAAACATTCCAAATGCCACAAATGACAATAAAATAGTAATCACCAGTCTGAATTTCTTGTGTTTTAAACCACTTGCTCCAATTTTAAAGGAATTTTTAACAGGAAGCTTTGATTTAATTAATTTAAACTCTCCATCCACATAATCAATTGCATCCTGATTTGTTTTTTTGAAATTGCCGCTAACATGCTGCTTAGCTTTTATTGTTGCCTTAACATCTTTTTTGGCAGAATCCATATACTCATTTATTGCAATTCTGTCTTCCTCTGTAAGATGATATCCTTCAGATATAATAAAACCGTCCTCTTCAAAGGAAATTCCCTGGGAGAAATCAATTTCACCACCGTCTGTTTTTTCTACATCTGAAATAACTTTTCCATCTGCCAGTTCTATAATTCTGTCTCCATACTGCTCTGCAAACTCCCTATCGTGGGAAACTACAATTACAAGCTTCTCCTCTGACAGCTTTTTCAGTGTATCAAAGACCTGTTTTCCTGTATTAGAATCCAAGGCTCCTGTAGGCTCATCTGCCATAATTATCTGAGGATTTTTTACTAAAGCTCTTGCAATTGCAACTCTTTGCTTCTGACCTCCTGAAAGTTCATTTGGCTTTCTGTCACCAAATCCGTCTAAATCTACCTGTCTTAATATTTTACTTATTTCCTCATCTGTGGCTTTTCTTCCCTGAAGTTCAATTGCCAATGCTATATTAGCTCCCACAGTAAATTCTTCTAAAACATTGTACTCCTGAAAAATAAATCCAACATATGTATTTCTGTATGAATCAAAATGATTCTGTTTAAAGTTTTTAGAAGAAACACCTTTTATAATTATTTCTCCATCATCATATTTATCTAATCCTCCTAAGAGATTAAGTAATGTTGACTTGCCGCTTCCGGACTTTCCCAACAGGAAAATCATTCCTTTTTCAGGAAATCTTAATGATATACCTTTTAATGCTTCAACAGAAACACCTTTTTTGGTTTTATATACTTTTCGTAAATTTTTCGTTTCTAACATTTTACTACCTTTTCCTTTCATATTGTATTGCTCTAGAACTAATTGTACTATATCAATTAATACAATTGTATTATAGTAACCCCATTTTAATCTGTCAACCCCCTTTTTATTTAAATATTTTATTCTTTATATTTACGGTATGGAATAATACCTAATAACACAAAACGACCTTTAACTACCGGTTTAAAACCCGATAGCTAAAGGCCGCCTTTAAATTATAGGAAATAGGTTATAAGTATTTATGCTCCCACGATTATATTTCCCCAGTCATAGTCCACAATCTTATATGCCGGATTTACCGGTAAAAGTATTTTCTCATATAAAAAATTATGTCCTGCTACTGTATTCATTTTTCTGTTCTGATACAAAATATCAGCAATGGAATAAATTGTATAGTTTTCAACATTGCTATATACATATGTTCCATCCTTTAATTGTGCATATGCTCTTACCATAAATTTATCACTGTAATATTTAACGGAATCCACAAACTGCATTGTCATAGTGTAGCTTTGTGCATCTTCCATATCACTGTATGCCACAGAGCATTTTCCTATATCTGTAGACTGATAGTTCATTACTCCCTTACTTGAACTTCCTACTACCATATCTTCTGCTGTTGCATAATTCGCCACACCATATACAAGACCTGAACTTACAATTTCCTTATTAGGATCAGAAACTGAATATACAACTCTATGTCCCTTTACTGTTGTGCTAATCTGGTATCCGTTTATTTCAATTCCTGCCTTCTTTGGAGCTGTTGTAGGTGCTTCTGTTGGTGCCACTGTGGTTTCTTCCTTATAGTTTTCAACGGAGAAATCCGCCACATTGCATGCTCCGCCTTCTGCCATAATTGTTAATGTATGCTTACCTGTCTGACTAAGATTAATTTTTGCACTGTGATCCACAAAAGTTGTCCATGTGCTGCTTGCCTGAACAGGTATAGTTGCTATGGTATTTCCGTCTAATTTTACAATCATATTTTTAGCATTATACTGAGCATCCCCTGCTGCAAGTTTTAGATTAATAGTATAATCTCCCGCCTTAGCAACAGAAACCATATAGCTAAGATACAATCCATCATTAAGATTTCCTGCATATGTTACATTGTTATCAGTATTCATGGTTATGGCTGATGACTTGTCTGAGTATGTATTTACCGGTATTGTTCCCGGAATATCTGATACTGTTACAACTGTCTCCTTCTGCATTACATCTTTAATTGCCGCCAAAAGAGAATTACTTCCAAAGGAATCCTGTCCTAATTCCCAAATCATGATTCCACCGTAATCTTTACTAAGTTCAGCCTTCTCACGGATAGTCTTTTCACCGTTATAATAAATGCCATTATAGTAATCAAGATTTTTGTTATTAGCATCCATAGCTATAATCTGTGAATATGTGTAATCCTTTGCCCCTGAACTATATCCATAGAAAGGCACACCGATAGTCATTCTTTCTTTGCTGATTCCTCTATTGCCATAATAATTAACCATATTTGTTATCTGACTCATAGGTGCAACAGGTCCATCCCCAAAAGCTGCATCATATGTCATAAGATTTACAAAATCAAAATAGTTATATGTACTGTTTTGTATAGGGTCTGTAAACCAGGAACTTACTGCCATTGTAAGGAGTTTTCCTTCTGCCTTTAATCTTCCTGAAAGCTCTGAACACATAGCATCAAAATTGCTCCACGTATTGCTGTCCGTTACCTCAATGTCAATATCAACCCCATCTAAATTTAATCTGTCCACATATGTCATTATCTGATTAACAAATGATGTTCTCTTAGCTGCCGTTCCAAATGGATTATCACTGGTATTAAAACCACTTCCTCCACCAATTGCAATTAATGCCTTAACATTATTTGCATGGCATTTATTTACTATAGTCTGAACTGTGCTATCAGAAAATCCCGATGTTAATGTACCATTTGCGTATGTCATAAATGAGAGACAGCAATGGGTCAGGGCTGAAAAATCAATTGAATTAATGGCACTTGTTCTATATGATGGCAAATACCCTACTACTCTCTTATTTCCCTTTGACACAACGGTTGTTGGCTGTTCAGTAGGTTTTGCCGTTGTTACTTCTTTAGTTGTTTCCACAGTGCTGTCATCTACCTTTGTAAATACAATATCAGAAATATTTACCGAACCTGTAGACGTAAGCTTTATTGTCTGCTCTCCTGCGCTGTCAAAATTAACAATAGCAGAAACCTTCTGAAAATCCTCCCAATCTGTTTTATTAATTACATTTAAGGTTGTAAGTAATGTTGAACCTGCATAAAGAGACAGTTGTCTGTTAGAATTGCTGTTCCCTGATACAGCACTTACCTCAACTTTGTATTTTCCTTTTTGTGCTACTTTAACCTTATATTCAAGGGCTGAACCTCCTACAAGATTTCCCACATACTTAACACCCGCTGATGTGGTATTGGTAGTAATTCCACTGGTTACAATAGTATAATCAGTAGCATTAATTGTTCCCGGAACATCCTTTGCCGTTACGTTTTCTGAGCTTTTTCCATTAAGTCTTCTTTCTAACTGGTCATAATACAATGACTGTGGAGACAAGGTGCTTCCGCTTCCAATTCCCTCCTTATAATCCTCCGGTGCCGTATTAACAGTTCCATACTGGGAAGACATTGTGGTTGGAGTTGTTTTAACTGCCGTGGCAGCTCCCTGAGTTCCTATTATGTAGCCATATCCAAACTGACGTGAATCAATTATGTAATTTGTTCCTGATTTATAATAATTTCCCTTTGTATTCCAGAAAACCGTCTGGGTAGAAGTATAACCGTGTCTGTTTCCTGCCGTTCCACCATATGGTCTTACATTTGTTTCCACAAAGTCACCATTTAACTCCTCGTTGTCAATAAGATTTGACATACTTAAATACATATGAAAATCACTTCCGTATTTAGGGTCTGTCGACTTGTAATGATATACTACATTTCCACTGGCATAAGAATATTTAAAAGCAAAACTATGTCTTGCACTGGTAGAAGAACAGTTTTTAATCAATGTTTCCTGACCACATACATTCATTCCATAGCCGTTTCCACCGCCACCTTCATACTGCGGATAACTGAAATCACAATTTTCAACTGTTAAGTTTCTTGTCTGATTTATATCAAGACCATTAGAACTCATATGTATCTGACTTGCATTTCCTGCCTGATATGTTGAAATGTTTTTTGCAAAACAGTTTACATTCAGTGAAAATTTAATAAGAAAAGCATTGTTTACATTATAAGAACCGTTTCCGCTGGTTTTGTAATCTTCTTCTCCCCATCCGTTTCCATTGCTGTTTGCCTTGTTTCCTATGGAGAAATCACAAAGTCCCACATTAGTCTGCTTTGGAGATACTTTATAGATTCTTGCATTATCTCTGGTCTTCATATAGTACCTTGTAGGAATATCGATTTCTACTGTTTTAGCAGAAGTATTAACACCTGTTATTTTTCTATAGAATGTAGTTCCCATAGTTGTAGGATTAACACTTGCTGACCAAAAACCTGACATGCTATGTTCATTAATCCAGTCTGCTGTTCTGTTACCTCTGATAATAACCCAGTCACCTGCTTTAAAATTACTTACATCATTTACATGAATGGTAGTTGTTGGTGTAGAAGGAATATCCTGAGATAAATAATATGTTTTTCCGTCATCAGCGCTGTTCCATGTTCCACCATTTGGAGAAATATTTATAACCTGACAAAATCTCATATTTTCTGCGTAACATCTTATAAATGTCTTTCCAACACCTGCACCCTTAAAAAGAATGTTGCTTCCCTTAATACGCAAAGCTGCTGAGTTTTCTGAAGATGTTGGTTTAACCTTAAATGTACCTTCCGGGAGATACACCGTTCCCCCTCCTGCTGCTTCAACTGCATTAATTGCACTCTGAATGGCACCGGTAGAATCATTAGCTCCTGTAGCATCTGCGCCGTAATCCACTACATTAGCATATAATCCTGACATTTGTGTAGGTATGTCTTTCTCTCCCCTTTCATAACCTGCATATGAAAAGTCATGTAAAAACTGTCCACTGCTGTTAGTATAACCCGGTGTCCAATTTTCCGGGTATAATACGCTACGCCATGTAGACGCTGCCTTCGTCTGCTGTGGTGCTATGGCACTTGGAAGCAACGATACAACCATCATGCATGACATTAAAACTGATAAAAACTTCTTTTTAAACATAGAAGCCCCCCTCCTAAAAAAATAATAGAATAGTGTGATTTGTATGTATTTTTTTAGTATACATACTTTTCATTAACAATAATATATACTTTTGTGTGTTAAGTCAACAGATTTTTGTACATTATTTACAAAAACTATTTTTATTTTATTGTTTTTTTGTGCTATTTATATTAAAATTTTGGTAAAAAAAGAGAAGAATTAAGTAATTGTCTTATCTAATTCTTCTCTTCAAAAAAATATTTTTATTTAATTAATCCGATAATTTTACTGGTTCCTAACCTGTCTGCCCCTAAATTAAGGAATTTTTCGGCATCTTCTAATGAAGCTATTCCTCCTGCAGCTTTTATATGGGTATTATTAGAAATATTTTTATTTAAAATTTCCACATCTTCAAAAGATGCACCCCTAATTGAAAATCCTGTAGAAGTTTTTATAAAGTCTGCCTTAGACATTGACACCACTTCTGTCATTTTAACTTTTTCTTCATCAGTTAAAAGAGCCGTTTCAACAATTACTTTAAGTAATCTTCCATCACATGCATCTTTAACTTTATTTATTTCGCTAAATATTGCATCGTAATTTTTTTCCTTAACCCATCCTAAATTAATAACCATATCAATTTCAGATGCACCATTTTTTACGGCATCCATGGCTTCAGCACACTTTATGTCTGTTGTGTTATATCCGTTAGGAAATCCGATTACCGTACATACGGGTATTTTCCCTTCAACATATTCTGCCGCTTTTTTAACAAAAGAAGGTGGAATACACACAGACGCTGTGGAATACTCTATTCCCTCGTCGCAAATCTGCTTAATCTGTTCCCATGTTGCATCCTGCTTTAATAAAGTATGGTCAACCTTTTTTAATATCTCTTTAATTTCCATTCTGCTTCCTTATGTTTGCTCTCTTTCTCAATGTAGGATCTAATATCTTCTTTCTTATTCTAAGACTTTCAGGTGTTATTTCCAACAATTCGTCTGTGTCAATAAACTCCAACGCCTGCTCTAAGCTTAAAACTTTCTTTGGAACAAGTCTTAATGCTTCATCAGAACTTGACGTTCTTGTATTTGAAAGATGTTTGGTTTTACAAACATTAACTTCAATATCTTCTGCCCTGCCTGTCTGTCCTACAACCATTCCTGAGTAAACCTTTTCTCCCGGTCCGATAAATAATGTTCCACGCTCCTGGGCATTGAAAAGACCATATGTTATGGCTTCACCTGCTTCAAAAGCAATAAGTGAGCCCTGTTTTCTGTACTGAATGTCCCCTTTATATGGACCATAATCATCAAATACAGTATTTATGACACCATTTCCCTTAGTATCTGTCATAAATTCTCCTCTGTATCCAATAAGTCCACGGGAAGGAATTGAGAATTCTAATCTTGTATAACCGTCTCCTGTAGGAGCCATTCCCTGAAGTTCACCTTTTCTGTTGCTTAATTTCTGTATAATTGCACCTGAAAATTCATCAGGAACATCAATATAGCAGATTTCCATAGGTTCTAACTTCTTACCACGTTCATCTTCCTTATAAATAACCTCTGCTTTACTTACGGCAAATTCATAACCTTCTCTTCTCATGTTTTCAATAAGAACCGATAAATGAAGTTCTCCACGTCCTGAAACCTTGAATGTATTCATATCTTCAGTTTCTTCTACTCTAAGAGATACGTCAGTATTTAATTCACGCATAAGTCTGTCTCTTATGTGACGTGATGTTACAAACTTACCTTCCTGACCTGCAAGCGGGCTGTCATTTACCATAAAATTCATGGAAATGGTTGGTTCTGATATTTTCTGGAATGGTATAGGCTGTGGGTTGTCTAATGAACAAATTGTATCTCCTATACTTATATCTGCAATACCTGAAATTGCCACTATAGCACCAACTGTAGCTTCCTTTACTTCTTTTTTCTGTAATCCCTCAAATTCATAAAGTTTACTGATTTTTACTCTCTTTGTATTTGAAGGGTCATGATAGTTTACTAATGTTACATCCTGATTTACCTTAATTGTACCATTATCCACTTTACCAACGCCGATACGTCCAACGTATTCATTATAGTCAATTGTACTGATAAGTACCTGAGTATCTGCCTCCGGGTCTCCTTCCGGTGCAGGAATATAATCAATAATTGTCTCAAACAAAGGTTTCATATCAACGCCTTCATCTTCCATATTTAGCTTAGCAATTCCCTGCTTAGCTGATGCAAACACAAAAGGACATTCTAACTGGTCTTCATTAGCATCTAATTCAATAAATAATTCTAATACTTCATCTATAACTGCCTCAGGTCTTGCCTCAGGTCTGTCAATTTTATTAATGCAGACAATTACAGGAAGACTAAGCTCTAAAGCCTTTTTAAGAACAAATCTTGTTTGAGGCATAGCACCTTCAAAAGCATCTACAACTAAAATAACACCATTTACCATTTTAAGTACACGCTCAACTTCTCCTCCGAAATCAGCATGTCCCGGTGTATCAATAATGTTTATTTTTGTGTTCTTATAAGTAACCGCAGTATTTTTTGACAGAATAGTGATTCCTCTTTCTCTTTCAATATCATTAGAATCCATTACTCTTTCAGCTACTTCCTGATTTTCTCTAAATACACCACTCTGTTTTAACAATTCATCAACCAATGTAGTTTTTCCATGGTCAACGTGAGCAATTATGGCAATATTTCTTATATCTTCTCTAATCATTTTTTAATATTTCTCCTTTGATTATTCACATACATCTTTTCGATTGTATCACACTGAAAATTTTTTTCAATAAAAACAGTTTATATTAAGTCCCCAACGCACTATTTTTCACTAATGACGTCCTTTTTATGGCATCTCCATATAAAATGGTGCCTCTTTAATTTCGCTCCACACTGCCTTATCACTGGTAGTATCTACAACCTTTTTTTTAAAATTTTCAAAATCACTTTTTCCCATAACAATGTTAATGGTTACATCTGCCCCATATTCCTCTGTTTCTTCCATATCAAACTGACTCATAATATATTTTATTTTTCCAATGGAATTATAATCTGTTGTAACTGAGAAATTCACTCCCGGACAAACTTCTTTTATAACCGAGTTTTTAAGCCCTTCTTTAGATGATAAGCCATAGGCTCTTACCAGCCCTCCTGTTCCAAGAAGGGTTCCTCCAAAATACCTAGTTACCACTATCAGGGTATTCCTTAAGTTTTCTCCCATAAGCACCTCAAGTATAGGCTTTCCTGCTGTTCCCTGAGGTTCACCATCATCACTAAATCTTTGTATTTCGTTGTTCTTTCCCATTATAAATGCAAAGCAGTTATGTCTTGCATCCCAATATTTTTTCTTAATGTTTTCTATTTGTAAAAGTGCTTCCTCTTCACTTTCCACAGGCAAAACATGAGCAATAAACCGGGATTTTTTTTCAGTTATTTCCCCTTCTCCGCCTTTACTTACAATATAATATTTATCCATTTAACGCCACCTCATTTCTACTATATCATATTTAATGCCCATTATGAAGAATGAACTTTCTATGCTGCGACATTTTTCCCCTTTATTAAATTCCATCCTTTTGTTATAATTGCTTGAGGAGGAAGGTATTCCGACGATTTGCCACCCACTGCTAGGAGGGGGCATTACATTTAGGAGGACATAAAATGAATTTCGGATATAAAGAAACAATCAACAAGCAAAAAGACTTAGTTTCCGTACAACGGAAAGTAATGTCTAAATCACTTGTTTCACTATTGAAAATTTTTCTATATATTATATTACTTCTTATCATAACGGTGGGATTTCTGCTTTTAGGAATTGTTCACGGCATTATTAAAAGTGCACCTTCAATAGATGATGTTTCAATTGTTCCGTCATCTTATTCCACTACTGTGTATAATTCAGATAATAAAGAAATTGCCAAATTAATAACCAGTGGTTCTAACCGTATTAAGGTTTCTTTAGATCAGGTTCCTACCTATTTAAGATGGGCATTTATTGATACTGAAGATGCAAGATTTTATGAGCACAACGGTATTGACATTCAGGGTATAGGACGAGCTGCCTTAATTGCAGTGACTACCCTTAACCCATCAGAAGGTGCCAGCACCATAACTCAGCAGGTACTTAAAAATAATGTTTTTACCGACTGGACATCTGAAAGTGCATTTCTTTCATCCTTAAAACGTAAGATTCAGGAACAGTATCTTGCTGTTCAGCTTGAAAAGGTTACGTCAAAGGAAACTATTTTGGAAACATACTTAAATACCATTAACCTTGGGGCAAATACCCTTGGTGTACAGGCAGCTTCCTTAAGGTATTTTAACAAGGATGTAAGTAAGCTGACAGTATCGGAAGCAGCTGTTTTGGCAGCTACAACTTCCAGTCCTGAGGTTTATAACCCAATTACTAATCCTGAAAAAAATCAGACTAAGCGTGAAATTATTTTAAAGAATATGTTTGATGCAGGACATCTTACTGAAAATGAATATAATGAAGCATTAAAGGATGATGTATATTCACGTATTCAGAAAGTAAATAACAAAATTGAAAAGAAAAATGACAAAGTATACTCCTACTTTGTTGATGAAGTTGTAAAACAGGTTATGAGTGACCTTCAAAAAACTAAAGGTTACACATACAATCAGGCATATAACGCGGTATACAGTGGTGGTTTGAAGATTTACACTACTCAGGATTCCCAGATACAGAAAATCTGTGACACTGAATTATCTAATGATGAAAACTACCCATATGCAATACAATACGCAATAAACTGGGCATGGTCAGTACAAAATCCTGATGGTACAGTGGATAATTATGATGAAAGCGATATTCAGACCTACCATAAAAAGGTTTTAGGTGAAACTAATTTTAAACTTTTATTTAATTCTAAAGAAGAAGCTAAACAATGCGTTAAAGATTACAAGAGGCATTTAAGAGAGAAATATTATAAAAAAGGTCTAAAGGAAAAGGACGGATATACCCAGTACGAAACATTGTACTACAATCCACAGCCTCAGGTGTCCTTTACCATATTAGACCAGTCTACGGGCTTTGTTAAGGCAATTGTAGGTGGCCGTGGAAAGAAAAATGTAAGTCTTTCCCTTGACAGGGCAACAGCTTCCACAAGACAGCCGGGTTCAACTTTTAAGATTTTATCTACTTATGCTCCAGCTATTGATACTATGGGTTACACTCTTTCCACTACTATTGTGGATGAGCCATTTAGTTATTCTAACGGACGTCCTGTAGAGAACTGGAACCACACTTATAAGGGTACCGTAACCGTAAAACAGGCTATTGCCCAATCTATGAATGTATGTGCCGTTAAAACATTAACTGCCATTACTCCTCAGTTAGGCTATGATTATCTGTTAAATTTCGGCATCTCTACTCTTGTAGATAACCGTGTGGAAAAGAACGGTTCGGTTTCTTCGGATATTCATCAGGCACTTGCTCTTGGTGGTATTACTGATGGTGTAACTAATCTGGAAATGACAGCTGCCTATGCTTCTATTGCCAATACAGGAAAATACATTCGTCCTGTATTCTACTCACAGGTTATAGACAGCAATGGTCGTGTATTATTAGACAATACAGCACCTAAGGCCAAAACCATTTTAAAGGATTCCACCGCCTATCTTTTAACTCAGGCTATGATAAGCGTTGTTAAAGAAGGTACCGGTACTCCTTGTCAGTTAGAAGGTGGAATGCCTTCTGCCGGAAAGACAGGAACCACATCAAGTGCATACGATTTATGGTTCTGTGGATATACTCCATATCTTACAGCATCCATCTGGACAGGATACGATGAAAATACAGCCCTTACAGGTAGTAAAAACTACCACGAGAAGCTTTGGGCAAAAATCATGAATCAAATTGATACTGTAAAGAAATATAAGCCAAAGGATTTTGCTACAGGTCAAAGTGTTAAAGCTTACAATATATGCAATGCTTCAGGAAAGCTTGCCATAAAAGGTGTTTGTCCAAAAACCCATAAAGAATACTTTGTAAAGGGCAGTCAGCCTGATAAATGCAGCTGGCATTCAGCTTATATCAATTCAGATGATAATAACTATAATTCAGGAAACAAAGGCTCTACTTCCAAGGCTTCTGATGGATCAGGTGAAACATCTTCTTCAAAAGAAGATGCTACCATATCTACTAGAAATCAAACTACAAAGGATTCAGTAAAATCAAAAAAGACACCGTAAGGTTTTTATAAGGTAAACAAAAAAGGATTGCAAAAGCAATCCTTTTTTGTTTACCTGCTAATAAAGCATGACTTAGAAAAACTTATCGTATATTCCAAATCCAAATATAAATAATATTATCAGCGGTAATATATATGTGATATAAAACCTCATACTGCTACGAAGCTTTAATCCCTTTCCTGTATTAGCTTCAGCTATATAATTATCCCAGCCCCAGCCTTTATTTCTTGTACAAAACAACAGATAAACAAGGGAGCCTAATGGAAGTAAAATATTGCTTACTATAAAGTCCTCAAAGTCCAATACCGTTCCACCAAACACTTCAAATCCCTTCCACTTCAAAACACTATATCCCAAAGCACATGGTAGCGACAAAACCGTTATTGCCACTAAATTAAAAAGGCATGATTTCTTTCTGCTCCAGTTTTTCAGTTCCATGTCACAGCATATTATATTTTCAAACACTGCCAATACGGTGGAAAATGCCGCAAAGGACATAAATACAAAGAATAAACTTCCCCACAATCTTCCAAGAGGTATGTGGTTAAAAATATTAGGCAATGTTATAAATATAAGACTTGGTCCCTGGGTCTGATCTACTCCAAAAGTAAAACATGCCGGAAATATAATAAGTCCCGATGTTATTGCCACAAAGGTATCAAGGGCTGCTATATTAATAGACTCTGAAAGTAATGAATGATCCTTTTCAATATAGCTTCCAAATATTGCCATAGAGCCTATTCCCACACTTAAAGTAAAGAATGCCTGATTCATGGCATAAACTATTGTTTTTCCTATGCCTACGCTACTCATTCTGCCAAAATCCGGTATAAGAAAAAAGCTTAACCCTTCCTTTGCTCCATCCATAAAGAAACTGTTTACGGCAAGAACAAGCATTATAATAAGTAAAGATGTCATCATTGCCTTTGATACTTTTTCAAGACCATTCTGTACGCCAATTGAACAGATAAAAACTCCCACTACCACAACAATTACCATACAGGTAACCATTACCACGGGATTTTGTTTCATATCATCAAACACAACTGAAATCGCCTGTGCATCAAGGCCTGTAAATCTGCCTGTAGCCGTAAGATAAAAATAATATAACATCCAGCCTGCTACTGTGGTATAAAACATCATGATTATATAATTTCCCACCAAGGAAACATACCCATGTATGTGCCATTTCGTCCCTGGCTTTTCCAATTGTTTAAATGACCTGACAGGACTTTTTTTACTGGCACGACCTACCGAAAATTCCATTGTCATAATTGGTATTCCAAGAATCATCAAAAACAGAATGTACAGTAATACAAACATTCCGCCGCCACCCTGTCCTGCCATATATGGAAATTTCCACACATTTCCGATTCCAATGGCACATCCTGCCGACAATAGCAAAAATCCCAGCCTGGATTTTAGTTGTTCTCTTTCCTGCATATTAAATCCTCATACCTTTCTAGCTAAAAAATTTATCATATATTCCAAAGCCAAAAATAAATAAAATTATAATCGGAAGTATATATGTAATATAAAATCTCATTCCATTTCTCATCTTTAATCCCTTACCGGTATTAGCTTCAGCCATGTAATTATCCCAGCCCCAGCCATTTTTTCCGGTACAGAATAAAAGATACACTAAAGAACCCAACGGAAGTAATAAATTACTTACAAGAAAATCTTCAAAATCTAAAACTGTTCCGCCAAATACCTTAAATCCATCCCACTGCCACAAATTGTATCCCAATACGCAAGGAAGAGATAACAGGGTTATTGCTATAAAGTTGACAAAACTTGACTTCTTTCTGCTCCAATTCTTAAGCTCCATTCCACAGCAAATTATATTTTCAAATACTGCCAGCACCGTGGAAAATGCCGCAAAGGACATAAATACAAAGAATAGGCTTCCCCACAGTCTTCCAAGAGGAATATGATTAAAAATATTAGGCAGTGTTATAAATATAAGACTTGGTCCCTGGGTCTGGTCTACTCCGAAAGTAAAGCATGCAGGGAATATAATAAGTCCTGATGTTATTGCCACAAAGGTATCAAGAAAAGCAATATTAATGGATTCACCTAACAATGAACGTTCTTTTCCAATATAACTTCCAAATATTGCCATGGCTCCAATTCCTAAACTAAGGGTGAAAAACGCCTGATTCATGGCAAAAACTATTGTTTTTCCCACACCTACACTTTTCATTCTTGCCACATCTGGTACTAAAAAGAACTTAAGGCCCTCCTTTGCCCCGCTCATAAAAAAGCTGTTTACGGCAAGAACAATCATTATAATAAGAAGTGCCACCATCATAAACTTAGACACTTTTTCAAGACCGCTTTGAACTCCTATGGAACATATAAAAATTCCAACTGCCACAACAATTATCATACATAATGCCATTATTCCCGGCTGACTTAACATTTCGTTAAATACATTGCCAACGCCATCTGCATCAAGTCCTACAAATTTGCCTGTGGCTGTAAGATAGAAATAATATAACATCCAGCCTGATACTGTGGTGTAAAACATCATAAGGAGATAGTTTCCTATAAGTGCCACATAACCATGTATATGCCACTTAGTTCCGGGCTTTTCTAACTGATAATATGCCTGAACCGGACTTTTCCTGCTGGCACGACCTACTGCAAACTCCATAGTCATAATAGGTATTCCTAAAACCAGCAAAAACAGAATGTAAAATAAAACAAACATTCCGCCTCCGCCCTGGCCTGTCATATAAGGAAATTTCCATACGTTTCCAATTCCGATTGCACATCCTGCCGATATAAGCAAAAATCCCAATCTAGACTTTAATTGTTCTCTTTCCTGCATTTTATTAACCTCATTTCATTTTAATCTTTTCCGGAATATATAGTGCCTCCTCCCATCGGTCAGCGGCAATTTATCAGAAATATTCAAAAAAATAAACTCCGTCCTTTTTGTTTTCTCCCCATAGTACCTTCTCCCTTTAGTTCAAGATATATTTTACGGGAAGATTTTTATTGTCAACTAATCTAGTTTACTATAATATCTCCATAAGGTCAAAGAAAAAAACAGCCCTTTAATGATTTTCTATGCAACCATTAAAGAGCTGTTAAATTCAGGAAAATTAACTATATTTTATTGTAATTAGCAAACGCCCTGTGCTTCCATAGCTTCTGCTACTTTTTCAAATCCGGCAATGTTAGCACCTACTACGTAGTTACCTTCAAATCCGTATCTCTTAGCAGCATCACTGATGTTATGATAAATGTTAACCATAATTGTCTGTAATTTAGCGTCAACTTCTTCGAATGTCCATGAAAGTCTTTCGCTGTTCTGTGACATTTCAAGAGCTGATGTAGCAACACCACCTGCGTTAGCAGCTTTACCACCAACGAACCATACGCCGTTTTCCTGTAAGTATTCTGTTGCATCAATTGTTGTAGGCATATTAGCACCTTCACAAACAGCTTTACATCCGTTAGCTACTAACTGCTTAGCATCATCGATAAGTAATTCATTCTGTGTAGCACATGGAAGAGCGATATCACATTTAATCTGCCATACTCCACGTCCTTCATGATATTCAGCTGAAGGTCTTGCAGCAGCATATTCTGTAAGTCTTGCTCTCTTGACTTCCTTAACTTCCTTAAGAAGGTCTACATCGATTCCTTCAGGATCATAAATCCAACCTGTTGAATCTGAACATGTAACAACCTTAGCACCCATCTGCTGTGCTTTCTGAATAGCGTAGATAGCAACGTTACCAGCACCTGAAACAACTACTGTCTTGCCTTCCATGCTTTCATTATGGTCTTTCATTAATTCCTGTGTTAAGTAAAGTAATCCGTAACCTGTAGCTTCTGTTCTAGCTAAAGAACCGCCGTATGTAAGTCCCTTACCTGTAAGAACACCTTCATATAATCCACGGATTCTCTTATACTGTCCAAACATATATCCGATTTCTCTGGCACCTGTTCCGATGTCACCTGCAGGAACGTCAGTATCAGCGCCGATATATTTACAAAGTTCTGTCATAAAGCTCTGGCAGAATGCCATTACTTCTCTATCTGATTTGCCCTTAGGATCGAAGTCAGAACCACCTTTACCACCACCAATTGGAAGTCCTGTAAGTGAGTTCTTGAAAATCTGTTCAAAACCTAAGAATTTAATAATACCAATATTTACTGATGGATGAAGTCTTAAACCACCCTTGTATGGTCCGATAGCTGAGTTAAACTGTACTCTGTAGCCTGTATTAACCTGTACCTGTCCCTTATCATCTACCCAAGGAACTCTGAACTTGAACTGTCTTTCAGGTTCGCAGATTCTTTCAAGTAAAGCCTCTCTTCTATACTTATCCTCGTTTGCATCAATTACAGGTCTAAGTGAATTTAACACTTCTTCAACTGCCTGTAAAAATTCCGGTTCACTAGCATTTTTTTCTTTAACCTTTGCTAATACCTCGTCTACATATGACATTTTGTAGTCCTCCTTCTATAACATAATTTTAGTTAATCTCATGTGTTATAAATGCATATTTTTCATGCACCAAAAGCCTTTTATGACATGCTTCCTATTGCACGATTATGATAAAAAACATCATTAATCCAAATTTTAAGACTTCAACACATTACATTGACAAATTATAATATAAAAATTTAATTTTTTCAACCTTTGCCACGCTTTAACTTAATCAAATAAGGTAATTGTGTATTTTGCTTTATATTATTAAGTTTGTATGGAATTATTTTAATTATTAAAGGTATACCTCCGCCCGGACTACATTACAATTTTAATCTTTTATCCTTTATTGCATTTTTGACTTAAAAATAAGGGATGCAAGATACCCGAAAATCAATGCTCCTGATATACCTACCGCTCCTGATGTAAAGCCTCCTTTAAACAATCCCAGAACTCCGGATTCTCCTATGGCTTCCTTCATTCCCTTCCACAAATTATTGCCAAATCCTAACAGGGGAACTGTCGCCCCACAACCTGCCCAGTCGGCAAAAGGCTGATAAAGCCCTATGGCTCCTAATATTACTCCAAGGCAGACCAATCCTACCATAATTCTTCCCGGTGTAAGTTTTGTCTTATTAATAATAACCTGCACTATGGCACATATTATTCCACCTACCACAAAACTTTTTATAAAAATCATCTTTCTCCCCCTTTAAACCTCTATCATAACACAATGTGCAATTCCCGGAACACTGTTTCCCTCATTAAAACTTACAGGTGACATTAACGCTCCTGTAGGAATAAATAAAATTTTCTTAAAGGCTTTCTTTTTAAGCTGCTTAAAGATATATCCTGTAAGAACCGTGGCTGCACATCCACATCCGCTTCCTCCTGCATGGGTATCCTGAGTTCCTGCATCAAACATTTCTATTCCACAGTCCATATGAACTTTTGAAATATCATATCCTTTTTCCATTAACAAATCAAACAATATTGTTTTTCCTACTATCCCTAAGTCTCCCGTAATTATTTTATCGTAATCTCCCGGAGTGGAATTAAAATCCTTAAAATGCTGATAAATTACCTCAGCAGCTGCCGGTGCCATACATGCTCCCATATTTTGTGCATCCTTAACGCCGTAATCCACTATTTTACCTGTAGTTATTCCGGTAATTTTTGCAAATCCTTTTTGCTTGCCCACAACAACTGCCCCACAACCTGTCACTGTCCATGTGGCAGCATATGGTCGTTGGTTACCATATGCCAAAGGAAATCTGAACTGTCTCTCGGCACTGGCGAAATGGCTGGAGGCCACAGCAATAACATTGTCTGCATTGCCTCCCTCCACCGTTATGGCTGCAATGCTTAAAGCCTCTCCTATGGTAGAACACGCACCATATAATCCGAAAAAAGGAATTTCAAACTCCAATATTCCAAATGTGGTAGCTATAAGCTGCCCTAATAAATCTCCGGCAAAAATATATCTTATATCATCCTTAGTCATATTAGACTTAAGTAGCACCTTCTGAATTGCTTCTTTTTGCAAAAGGCTTTCTGCCTCTTCCCATGTTTCCATTCCAAGCATTGGATCCTGTTCTACCACATCAAAACATTTTCCAAGAGGTCCTTCCCCCTCTTTTTGTCCCACAATTGATGCCCCTTCTATAAGATAAGGTGGATTTTCAAAAAGTACACTTTGTTTTCCAATTACCTGCCCCATATGTTTTTCTCCTTATTTTTCTTACTCTTTCCAACTTGTTATTATTATTCCCATTTATCTTTTAAATATGCTTTTCATATATTATTAATAAGGAAAAAAAAGGTTATTTACACTTGCCTTATACAATTATTTCCTATAAAATAGTGCTTAGTTCTATTTTAATAAAATTACAGAGGAGATAAAAATTATGACAACTTCACAAATTGGAATTCTGATTTCCATCATTGTATACATGGGAGCAATGCTGGTTATCGGTTTTTATTTTTCTAAAAAGTCAAACACAACCCACGACTTTTATTTAGGTGGAAGAAAGCTTGGACCTTTTGTTACGGCTATGAGTGCTGAAGCATCAGATATGAGCAGTTACCTTCTTATGGGACTTCCGGGACTTGCATATCTTACCGGTGTATGTGATACTTTCTGGACTATTGCAGGTCTTGCTCTTGGTACATATGTCAACTGGCTTATTGTTGCAAAAAGACTTAGAAAATACACAGTTATTTGTAACAACTCAATAACAATCCCTGATTTCTTTGCTAACAGATATCGTGATAAAAAAGTTCTTAAATGTGTTTCAGCAATGATAATCATTATATTCTTTGTTCCTTATACTGCATCAGGATTTGCAGCCTGTGGAAAATTATTTAATTCATTATTTGGAATTAATTACATGACAGCTATGATTATCAGTGCCATTGTTATTATTGCTTACACATCCCTTGGTGGATTCCTTGCAGCAAGTACCACAGACTTTATACAAAGTATTATTATGACTGTTGCTTTGGCAATTGTTGTATTTTACGGTATTGATTCCGTTGGTGGAATGGATCAGGTTATTGCCAATGCAAAGGATTTACCGGGATATTTCAGCTTTAATTCAAGCTACAACGCAGCTACTAATTCAGCTAATCAGTATGGTATTATTACTATTATTTCTACATTGGCATGGGGGCTTGGATATTTTGGCATGCCACATATTTTATTAAGATTTATGGCTATTGATGATCCTGAAAATGTTAAATTATCAAGACGTATTGCCAGCACATGGGTAGTTATTTCCATGGCTGCTGCTATTTTAATCGGCATTATCGGATTTAGTATGTCAACTGAAGGAATTTTAGGCGCATATGGTTCATTTGACTCAGAAACAATTATTGTTCAGATTTCAACTGTTATAAGTAAACACGGTTTTATTTTCGCCATTGTAGCCGGAATTATTCTTGCAGGTATTCTTGCATCAACCATGTCCACATCAGACTCACAGCTTTTAGCTGCTTCATCTAGTGTTACTGAAAATATGTTAGACGGGGTATTTGGAATTAAACTTTCTGAAAAGAAAAAAGTAGTTGTAGCCAGAGCAACTGTTATTGTTATTTCAATAATTGCCATATTCCTGGCATCTAATCCTAAAAGTAATGTATTCCAGATTGTATCTTTCGCATGGGCAGGATTTGGTGCTACCTTCGGACCTGTAATGCTGTTTGCATTATTCTGGAAACGTTCAAACAAGTATGGTGCCATTGCCGGTATGCTATCAGGTGGTATTATGATTTTCCTATGGAAATATGTTGTACGTCCTTTAGGTGGAGCTTTAGATATCTACGAATTATTACCTGCCTTTATAGTAGCATGTATATTCATTGTAGTTGTAAGTCTTCTTACTCCTGCTCCTGAAAAGGAAATTGTAGAAGAGTTTGAATCTGTAAAAACAGCACAGGTTTAATAGCTTATAAACTTAAAGCAGTAGTGTTTCAATACCAGCACTACTGCTTTTTTTGTTCCACGGTAATTATTCCCCAGTAATCAGGGACATGCTCCTGTATATGATATGCGTGGCTTGTTCCTACCACCACATAATTATAATCATAAAAGTTGTCATAATCCCTAACCTGACGTTTCAGCCTTGCGTAAGTATCTGCATCGCTTTTTATTTCTATACCGTAAATTGCCAAAGGGGTAACCATAACAACGTCTGCCCTTGAGCATCCCATTTTCTTTTCTTCAATTATTCTGTTTGTTAAATAAATATCATCTAAAAAATCAAAAAGGGGTTCCCTTATATCTTTATCGTACAACATAGTGTTTCCTTAAAATTTATGACATTTTATGATTTATCCTCTTGGAATTCCTTCTGCAATTCTGGTTATTCCCACATATATTTGTGAAATTTTATACCATGTGGCAAAATCCGTTATTCCTGTCTGAGGCAAATCAAATATCTTCTGAAAAGCCCTTACTGATGCCTGAGTATTTTCTCCATACACTCCATCTGCCACTAAACGTGGTATGGCTGTATATACCTGGGCAATTGTATCTAGCTGTTCCTGAAGCTGTCTTACTTTCTGTCCACTGGCTCCTATAGTTAAATCATATCCCGGCCAGGATGCCGGT
Source organism: Eubacterium segne (assembly GCF_014287775.1). NCBI lineage: Bacteria > Bacillati > Bacillota > Clostridia > Eubacteriales > Eubacteriaceae > Eubacterium > Eubacterium segne. The sequence goes on along the minus strand of NZ_JACOOZ010000006.1, from coordinate 165,422 downwards.
ATTCCTGATATTTGTTCAGCAGTATTAATATACATTTCATCTCCGTAGTAATTTCTGATTATTTCCAAGGTGGAATACCCCTGCTCCCCTAAATTACAGGAACCCCACTGACTTAACCAGTTAGGACATTTTACCCTTTTGCCATCACAGTACTGGGTAAGGATTGGCTGCCTTACATCAGGCAATGATAAATACTGATCAAATATATTATCAACTACACGGCTTATGGATTCAAAAATATTTCTTCCGTTAATCCATTTCTGATCATATGCCGTAGAAGATGTAATTGTAAAGTCTTTTCCCTTATTTCTGTACCACTCTGTGTATACACGATTTAATGTAAAAGACATAATTGCCAGAATGTTTGCCTCTAAGGTTGCCTCAGGCCATGTGGCATATATTTCAGAGGATGCCACATTTTTAATGTAATCTTTATATGTTACATAATAATCCTTTGCATTAGAGGATGGCACGCCATCGTGAACCACAACATACTCCGGTATTACCACACGGCTCAATACGATTTCTCCCGGTTCCCCTACATCCTTTATTTCATCCTCGGGAATCTTTGGAGGATATTCGTAATAAAGGGTATGAGGAGGTATATTAATATTTTCTTCCTGAGTTTTCCTTAATTTCACATTTTGAATTGCCAAAGACCTTGGTAGAATTTCCACATTTTCCACATTTTCCACTTCATATCCCGGCGCATCAATTTCCACATCGTAATTTGCGTAAGGCATTTCCTCGTTATTCTCATTTAGACTGTATTCAAGAGGAGGGGCATCTAAATCCACCACCTGTGTCTGCCCTGAAATATCCGTATTTAATTCCTCTATCATGTCTCCGGAATTAATTGGCTGCTCCGGCAAAATACGTGGTTTTCTGATAATAACTCTTGCATCCTTTATTGGAGCATTTTCACTATCTACAATGTTTACCTGTAATTCTCCCTTATCCTGAGTATTAACCTGCATTTTTATCAACATAGACTTAAACATTCCTATTTAATCTATACATTATATGTATGCACTGTAAAATAATTCCTTTTATTTATTATCTGTGGTTATATCTGCTAATTCAAACTTAATTATTTTTTTTAATTCTTCAATGGAAGTTTCTACCTGATATCCTATTTTTCCACCACTAAACATTATTGTATCAAAATTCCCTGCTGTTTCATCAATTGTTGTTCTGAAAAACTTTTTCATTCCAATAGGAGAGCATCCACCATGAATATAACCTGTAAGTCCTAAAAGTTCCTTTGACTTTATCATGTCTATTTTCTTTTCCCCTACACATTTGGCTGCTTTTTTCAAATCTAATTCTTTTTCCACCGGAACTAAAAAAACATAGTGATTGTTTGTCTTTCCCACGGTAACTAAAGTTTTAAATACCATTTCAGGATTCTGTCCTAAAGCATTAGCTACCTCTGTTCCGCTAATTGCCTCTGTATCTGCATAATTGTGCATTTTATACTTAATTTTTTTTTGGTCTAATAATCTCATAACATTTGTTTTATCTTCATTATGCTTCATTATAATCATCTCCCAATGTTTTTATAAAATTATAACATTTCCCATAAATGTTTCAAGATATAACTAAACTTCTATTTTTTCCAGTATTCCTTTTATATAGGCAATGGTTACACCGTAATTTGTCATAGGTACTCCCTGACTTATGGCACTTTCTACTCTTGACATAACATATTTTCTGTTAAACATACAAGCACCACATTGAATTATCAAATCGTACTCTTTCAAATTTTCAGGGAAATCATTTCCACTTACAATGTCTATAGTAAGATTATCTCCTATGCGTTTTTTAAGCATTTTAGGTATTTTTTCCCTTCCTATATCTTCTTCTAAAGGTGCATGACTGCAACATTCCGCTATAAGCACCTTGGAATTTTCAGTCAGCTTGTCTATACACTTTACACTTTCCAAATAGTAATTAATATCTCCCCTAAGGGCTGCAAATAAAACCGAAAATGAAGTAAGAAGACTTTCTTTTGGCTTATTTTCATACACATAATCAAAAACCTGTGAATCAGTAATTATAAGTTTCGGTGCCTCTTTTAGCATATCAAGTGCTTCCACATATTGGTCTGTAGTAACACTTAAAGCCTTACATTTTTTGTCTAAAAGTTCCCTTATAGTCTGAACCTGAGGCAAAATAAGTCTTCCTTTAGGCGCCTGAATATCCTGAGGCATAACAAGCAAAACCATATCTCCCTTTTTTACCAGATTTCCCGTAATGGTTCTTTCTTCTTCTAAACTAAGACTGAATAAGAATTTTTTAAAATCGCCCATTCCTTCCTTTGTTTTTGCAGACAGTTCAATAATTAGGCAATCCTTTATTTTATGTGTTATATATTCCTTTAAATTTCCGGTATTTTCATTTAAATCAATTTTATTTATAACAAATATTACCGGTGTATCTTTTTTTCTAAAATAGTTATACCACTTAAACTCACCATCATTTAAACTGTCAAAATCATTAATTTCCGAAGAAATAACTATTATGGCAACATCTGACTTTTCAGCTGCTAATTTCGTTTTTTCTATTCTCCTTTTTCCTAATTCACTTTTATCATCAAGACCGGCAGTATCTATTATGACACAGGGACCAATGGGATTAATTTCCATTGGTTTGTAAATCGGATCAGTAGTTGTTCCTGCTACATTTGCCGTTATAGATACATTCTGCCCTGAAAATGCATTAATAAATGATGACTTTCCTGAATTGGTTCGTCCAAAAACTCCTATGTGAATCCTGTTAGCTGACGGTGTACTGTTTAAAGTCATTTTTCCTCCATTAATTCCTTAAAATCTGAAATCTCTTTTGCCATCCTCTATATCGTGAATATGATTATAAGCAATTTGTCTTACCTTTTCGTTAGGAATCTTCTTTAATTCCTCTTCTATAAGTTTCATTCCCAATTCTCTTGTATCATCTTTAGCGTAATCCTCAAGGTATTCCTTTAAAGTCATAAGGGCATTAGGATGACAACAGTTTAGTATCTGCATATTTTTACACAATGCCATAAATCTGTCTCCTGTTCGTCCCTCCCTGTAGCAGGCGGTACAAAAGCTTGGAATATATCCTAACTTTATAAGCCAGTTTACTACTTCATCAAGACTTCTTGTATCACTTACATCAAACTGTTCTGTGGTGAGCTCCTCTTTAATTTCAGGCTTATCATAGCCCCCTACGCTGGTTCTTGAACCTCCGCTGATTTGTGATACTCCAAGAGGCAGTACCATTTCTCTTACCTTCTTACTTTCCCTTGTGGAAATAATCATTCCCGTATAAGGAACTGATATTCTTATTAAAGCACATATTTTGGCAAAAATATCATCACTTATTCCATTATCAAATACATCCGGATCAATATCATCAGCTCTTTTTATTCTTGGAACGCTAATGGTATGAGGCCCCACACCAAACACTGCCTCTAAGTGTTCTGCATGCATTAGCAGACCTGCAAACTCATAGCGGTACATTTCCAGTCCAAACAAAACTCCCAGACCCACATCATCAATTCCACCTTCCATTGCCCTGTCCATTGCCTCGGTATGGTAATTATAATTATGCTTTGGACCTGTAGGATGCAGCTGTTCATAGCTTTTCTTGTGATAAGTTTCCTGAAACAAAATATATGTTCCGATTTCTGCTTCTTTTAATTTTCTGTAATTTTCTACCGTGGTAGCTGCAATATTTACATTTACACGACGTATTGCCCCATTTTTATGTTTAATTCCATATATGGTTTTAATACACTCTAATATATATTCAATAGGATTATTAACCGGGTCTTCTCCTGCCTCAATGGCAAGTCTTTTATGTCCCATATCCTGCAATGCGGTAACTTCCTTGACTATTTCCTCCTGAGTCAGTTTTTTTCTGGCAATATGCTTATTTTTCATATGATAGGGGCAGTAAACACACCCGTTTACACAATAATTTGATAAATACAGTGGAGCAAATAAAACTATTCTGTTTCCGTAATAATCCTGCTTTATTTCATTTGCCAGCTTATACATTTCCTGTACTTTTTCAGGTATGTCACAGGCTAAAAGAACAGATGCCTCTCTATGATTTAATCCTTTCTTTTTTGATGCTTTCCCTAAAATTTCATTAATTAATTTAATATTATTTTTATTTTCATCAGCATATTTTAATGTTTCCCTTATTTCTTCATCTGAAATAAACTCATCTGCATTTAATGATTTTACGTTATACATTTATGTCACACTTTCTTATTTTTAATTGGAACATAATCTCCTCTGTCAGTGACTATGTTATATCCTATGCTTTTTATTCTTCCATCAAGGCATCCCCGGCACTCTGCCACCTCTTCTCCTGTACAGATTTTGTTATCATATAAAGCATATTTTTTTCTTACATTTACAGGAGACAAATTAGGCATTACTACATTAGCTCCTGCTAATATTCCCATTTCCCTACCCATGGGATGAATGGTTCCTAATGCTGTAGTTGCAGGAAGCAGCACATCTGGCTTCATAATTCTTATAATACTTAAAAGTCTAAGGGTCATTTCAAGAGAACCTGCCCTATAATTTTTAAATTCCGTGTCTTTATGTGGAATAAAAGGCCCGATTCCCACCATTTCCGGCTGTAAATCCTCAATAAACCGTAAATCCTTATATATGGATTCCATTGTCTGATAAGGCGAACCTACCATAAATCCACACCCTGTCTGATATCCTATTTCCTTTAAATCATACAAACATCTCTTTCTGTTTTCAAAAGACATATCATCTGGATGCAATCTTTCATAATGCTTTTTGTCTGCTGTTTCATGTCTTAAAAGATATCTGTCTGCACCGGCATTAAAAAACGCTAAATAACTTGCTTTTTTCTTTTCTCCTATGGACAATGTTACTGCACAATCCGGATATTTTTCCTTTATTGAAGACACTATTGCACAAACCTCATCATCAGTATAATAGGCATCCTCTCCTCCCTGTAGCACAAAAGTTCTAAACCCTAATTGATACCCATTATCACAACAGTTAATTATTTCCTTCCTGTCAAGACGATATCTGATAGCACCTTTATTTTCCCTTCTTATTCCACAATAATAGCAATTGTTTTTACAGTAGTTAGTAAATTCAATAAGCCCTCTTGTATATATTTTTTTACCAAATATATCATCTGCTATTCCCCTTGCTTTTTTCTTAAGATTGTCTGTTACTTCTTCATTTTTAGTTGTAAGGAGATAGTTTAACTCTTCTATTTTTAAATTCATAATTACATACTTTTCTCATATTATTAATTATGGCAATTCGTTAGCCATGACTAATTATAGCACAAAATAAAGAATAAAAATATTGCATTGTTAAATTTAGCATTGACTTTTATTTCTTATGGGGATATGATTATTTTTGTTAATATTTAAATGCAGTGACGGAAAATAGTAAACTCATTCACGGTTTCAGAGAGAGAATGGCTGGTGAAAATTCTTACACGGTTTGTTTTGAAGCAGTTCCTAAGCAGCAGTTACGAACAGATTTTATCTTATTAGTTTCTGACGTTTTCCCACGTTACAGGGATTCATCATAATTGTGATGACTGAGTGCAGGTTTAATCCTGAATTTAGGTGGTAACACGGATTTGATTATTCGCCCTAAGCGTTTTCGCTTAGGGTATTTTTTTTGAGAGGTGAAGTAAATGAGAACATTTGAAAAATCAACAAAGCTTGACAATGTATGTTACGATATCAGAGGTCCTGTTATGGACGAGGCTAACAAAATGATTGCCCAGGGTGAAAAAATTATCAAATTAAATATTGGCAATCCTGCTCCTTTTGGCTTTGAAGCGCCAGAGGCAATTATAGATAAAATGTCTGAAAACCTTACTCTTACTGAAGGTTATTCAGATTCAAAGGGGCTTTTTTCAGCCAGAGAGGCAATTCTTTCATATTGCCAAAAGAAAAACATGCCTAATGTTACTATAAATGATATTTATACAGGTAACGGTGTAAGTGAACTTATAACCTTGTCTATGCAGGGACTTTTAAATAATGGTGATGAAGTTTTAGTTCCTTCTCCTGATTATCCTTTATGGACAGCTTCAGTTACTTTAGCAGGGGGAACTGCAGTTCACTATATTTGCGATGAGCAGTCTGAATGGTTTCCTGATATTGAGGATATGAAGAGAAAAATCACAGACAAAACCAAGGCAATTGTTGTTATTAACCCTAACAACCCTACTGGTGCCCTTTATTCTAAGGAAGTTTTACAACAGATTGTTGAACTTGCAAGAGAGCATGAATTAATTTTGTTTGCTGATGAAATATATGACCGTCTGGTAATGGATGGGGAAGAGCATGTTGCCCTTTCTTCGCTGGCACCTGATTTACTTACTGTTTCATTTAACGGTTTATCAAAATCCCATCTTATTGCAGGATACAGATGTGGATGGATGTGCCTTTGCGGTGACAAGTCTAAGGCTAAGGGTTATATAGAAGGAATTAATCTTTTGTCTTCTATGCGTTTATGTTCTAACGTACCTGCCCAGTCCCTTATTCCTACTGCTTTGGCTAATCTTGAAGATGCCAGGGAAATGGTAGCACCAGGTGGTAGAATTTATGAACAAAGAGAATACATATATAATGCGATACAGGATATTCCGGGGCTTTCAGCCTACAAACCTAAGGCTGCATTTTATATTTTCCCTAAACTAGACATTAAGAAGTTTAACATCACAAATGATGAGCAATTCTCTCTTGATTTGCTTAAGGAAAAGAAAATTCTTATTACCCATGGGGGTGGTTTCCACTGGGAAACACCTGACCACTTTAGAATTGTTTACCTTCCATGCATTGATGATTTAAAAAATTCCATGGATGCCATGAAGGACTTCTTAGCAACTTATAAGCAAAAGTAATTTACTGCTTTACCATTAATAATATTTAAAAGGGGATGTTCACTTTTTATGACATCCCCTCTTTTAATGTTATTTTTGTTTTTTTACCATATATCTTATTTTTCTATATAATCTGAATATGGCACTGTTATACACAGATTCTAACCTTCTTTTCTCTTCATCTAACTTCTTTCTTATATCTGAAATTTCATTATATTTGTTTTGTAAATCCTGTATCTGTTGCTGTTGTCTGCAAAAAACTTCTGTCATGGAAATTATTACATCACGGTACATTTTTTTATTGTCCACTTTCCACTTTGGAAATTCCTTTATTTCTTCTTCAAAAAGCCCTGTATTTTTATTTAAATAATATTTTGCCACTTGGTTGTTACTTTTTTCGTATTTATTTAAAAATTCAATCTGCTCATCATAAGAAAAAAAGCTTACCTTTTTTTGTGGTTCAATACTATTTCCATATATGCTGGCATTAATAATAGGTCTGCATAAAAAATCCTCCATTTCCCTATAATCAGTAACCCCATTTATAATTCTTTTAATTTCTATATAATTTCCTGTAAGTCCCACGTTTCCTGCAACCTGATTATAAGTAAATTTTTCATTAAGCTTAACTCCCATAATATCAAAATAATCTTCATATAATGACTGATTTTTTAGCTGTTTTTTCTCATAAACTCTTACAATAAGGTTATCTTTTCCTATATGTTCCTCAATATTTTTTAATTGTTTAAAATAGTCTAACGGAAAATAATCATAATCATTTATTTCCAGACTTTCTTCAAATGTATGTATTTTACGTCTGTGCATTTTTATAAGCTGATTCCATAAAGACTGAACAATCATATCCTGCCGTCTTAAATAAACAACAACCTTAACCTTGCAATCAATTTTTCCAAAATCTTCTTTTAATCTCTCCCAAAATTTTTCCTCATAATTGCATCTGTACCAGATTTGTTCATCAGACAAAATAATATTTTCAAATTTTTTCCCGCACTTTTCTAATTCCCCATATGCTTTTTCATTTAACTCCTTCTGCTTTAATTTATGCTCATCATTATTATCCTGAGTAATATAATTAACTAAAAAATGTGCATTTCTATCACGAAAGATCCCCTTAAGTCCAATATTTAACTGTGGGAATGCATAACCCTGCTCATTTAACAATTTTTCGTTTTCTCTCATAAAGCTTTGAAGAGCTGTAGTTCCTGTTTTTGGTGTTCCTATACACAAATATACTGTTGACATTTGTTTCCTCCTATATGTAATGTAGCGCCCTTATAATAAAAACTGTTCCTATATTCAATACTAATATTAAAGCATTACTTATCCTTGTTTTACTTTTTAGTAAGCATGTAATTATAAACATTAGCACAACGATTATTATTGTGCTTATTCCGGATATTTGATACTTTCCCATTACTCTTACAGACTGATTGCACAATGATAATGAAATATTTATAAGAAATCCCGCTATAATCGGGCGAATACATTCTGATATTCTACTTATAATTCTCAGTGAACTTAGATTATTGTACAAATGATATATTGTCATATAAAATCCACATGATGCCGCAATGCTACATGCAAAACCAACTATAGCAAATAAAACTCCCGTCACAATACTTCCTGATATGTTAATTCCCAGGTAGTATCCTACTCCACATAAGGTTTTACATAATATGGAGCCCGGCAAAACATTAACAACAGATACTATATGACCGTAAAACTGACTTTCCGTTACCATATTTGTATCTACAAATAACCCATCAGCAATAGTTAAATATGCATCCCCTCCACCAAAAGACATAAAAGCCGAAATTATTCCTTTGCCAATAAACTCCACAATATTTGCATTATTTATTAACGCCGGCATAGAACATATGACTAAAAATACAATCCATATAAAAAGTTCCTTAAAAAAATTCTTATAGATCTTTATCTTCATTCCACTGTTTTTCATATCATCTACTATTCCTGCCAGAGAAATCATAATCATTATTGCATCCAAAGCATACATAATATAATTATTATCAATATAATTTCCCTTTCCATGAGTAACAGCAAATAGTGTTGATATAATAACCATTATCACTACGAAACCCACATTTTTATGTCTGTTGTTTTCCATGAATATTATGCAAAAGAAAAATAACATTAAGGCATTAAAGGCAGATAATGAAAATACCGGTGTTTTACTTATTCCTAAAAGCTGATATAAATTTTTGCCACAAACAACAAATAATGATATTGCCATTAAAATAACGGTTTTTCTCTCACATTTTGTATTGCCTGCACACTTATTAAATACATTTCCAATATAAACTTTTAGCATATACAAAATAAATATTGAAACTCCAACTGACGCCAGTTCAATAACATTTAATACTGTTAATTTCATAGTTGAAAAAATAGTAAAAATTGCTATTGCTGCCAGCGTTCCCGGAAGCGCCATGGCAAGTGCTGATAAAAACATTCCTTTGTTTCCACCAGCTCTTTTTCCTATTGAAGCAGCAACTTCTACCGGAAGTGCTCCCGGTGTTATATTTGCCACCATAACATCCTTATCAATATTCTCCTTTGTATCTATACCTGTTTCAACTATCTCGTCTTCAATTATGGGAATAATGGCACTTCCACCACCAAATCCAATACATCCGATTTTTAACATTGAAGTAAACAGCTGTAATTTATTACTCATAATATATGATTATTCCTCAATATATTTTTTAAGCTTATCTATAATTGTATTCACACAATCTTCTATTTTCTTTCCACTGGTGTCTATTTCAACATCCGGTGTTTCAGGTATTTCATAAGGGCTGCTTATTCCCGTGAAGCTCCTGATATTCCCCTTTCTTGCCTCTTTGTAAAGACCTTTAACATCCCTTCTTTCACATTCATCAAGAGGGGTGCTTACGTAGACTTCCACAAAATCATCACCTATTATTTCCTTTGCACTTTGTCTGTCCTGACTATATGGCGAAATAAATGATGTAATTACTATCAGCCCCGCATCATTCATTAATTTGGCAACCTCAGCTATTCTGCGGATATTTTCCACTCTGTCTCCTTCATTAAATCCTAAATTTTTGTTAAGTCCCATTCTTATGTTGTCACCATCAAGAAGCATTGTATGTTTTCCCAGTGTAAATAATCTTTTCTCCAATGCATTAGCAAGGGTAGATTTTCCTGACCCTGAAAGTCCTGTCATCCATACCGTAAAAGCTTTTTGAGATAACTGACGTTCCCTTAACTCCTTTGTTACATCCATTTCATGCCATGTCAGATTTTTTTCATTATCGATAATTTCTGCAATTTGTCCACATGCCGACGTCATATTTGATACTCTGTCAATTAGTATTAATGAACCTAATTCCCTATTATTGATGAATTTATCAACAACTATTTTTTCCCCTAACGTAACCTCACAAAAAGCAATTTCATTCTTAAAGATTGCTTTTGCGTATACTTGTGAACCTGTATTAACATCAATTTTGTAATTTATTTTTGTAATTGTTGCAGGAACTAATTTTGTTCCAACTTTCATAAGGAAATTCCGTCCCTCAACTAGTTTTTTGTCGTCCATCCACAATATACAAATTGAGAAATTCATTCCACACAAAAGATTATAATTTTTCTCTATAATACATCCTCTTGATATATCAATTTCAGAGTCCAGCTGAATTGTCACTCCATGACCTTTACTGCTTTGATTTACTTTTTTATCACCTTCGTATATTTCTTTTACCGTTGCCTTTTCGCCACTTGGCAAAACAGTTATATCATCTCCCCGGCAAATTTTTCCGGATGATATTTGCCCCTGAAATCCCCTAAAATTATGATTTGGACGGCACACTCTTTGAACCGGCATGGAAAATCCTTTAACCTCAACATCTTCCTTTACATCCACTTCCTCAAGATATTTAAGTAATGGGACGCCTTTATACCATTGCATTCGGTCAGATGTCTTTGTTATATTATCTCCCTCTGTAGCAGATACCGGTATTATTTGTAATGTTTTAAAATCAAATTCTGACATTAATCCATTTATTTCTTTTTGGATTTTTTCAAATATTTTAATATCATAATCCACTAAATCCATTTTATTTACCGCAAAAACAAAATGTTTTATTCCCATTAAAGAACATATCCTTGCATGTCTTCTTGTCTGAACCAAAACACCCTGACTTGCATCCGTCAAAATTACGGCAAGGGATGCAAATGAAGCTCCAACAGCCATATTTCTTGTATACTCTTCATGTCCCGGAGTATCCGCTACAATAAAGCTTCTGTTTTCAGTAGCAAAATAACGGTATGCAACATCTATTGTAATTCCCTGTTCCCTTTCAGCCATTAATCCGTCAAGCAACAAAGAATAATCTATGTTTCCTTCTCTTGATCCGACTTTAGAGTCCAATTCCAAAGCTCTCTTCTGATCTGCAAAAATCAGCTTTGCATCATATAACATATGTCCAATTAAAGTTGATTTTCCATCATCAACACTTCCGCAAGTAATAAATTTCAATAAACTTTCCATTTTAAAAATATCCTTCTCTTTTTCTTTTTTCCATGCTTGCAGCCCCTCCGTCAGAATCTATTATTCTACTGGTTCTTTCGGATTCTACTGATGCCATTGTCTCTTCGATAATTTCATCTAATGTCGTAGCATTTGACTCTATGCCTCCGGTTAGCGGATAACATCCTAACGTTCTAAATCTTACCATTTTATTTTGAACTTTTTCTCCCGGCAACAATCTCATTCTGTCATCATCAACCATTATCAACTGCCCATTTCTTTCAACAACCGGTCTTTCTTTGGCAAAATATAATGAAACAATAGGAATATTTTCTCTTTTTATATACTGCCATATATCCTTTTCCGTCCAATTTGATAAAGGAAATACTCTTATACTCTCTCCCTGGTTAATTCTTGTATTGAAAAGCTTCCACATTTCCGGTCTCTGATTTTTTGGATCCCATGCGTGTTGTTTATTCCTAAAAGAAAAAATTCTCTCTTTTGCTCTTGATTTTTCCTCGTCACGTCTTCCTCCGCCAAATGCTGCGGTAAACCCATATTTATCAAGAGCCTGCTTTAGTGCCTGGGTTTTCATTATGTCTGTGTATGATGAACCATAGTCAAAAGGATTAATGTTATTCTTAACACCTTCCTCATTTATGTATTCAATCATTTCAATTCCCAGTTCTTTTGCCCTGCGGTCTCTAAATTCAATCATTTCCTTAAATTTCCATGTAGTATTTACATGCAAAAAAGGAAATGGTGGCTTTTCAGGATAAAAAGCTTTCATTGCCAAATGCAGCATTACTGACGAATCCTTTCCTATGGAATAAAGCATAACAGGATTTTCACATTCTGCCGCCACTTCTCTCATTATGTATATTGCTTCTGCCTCAAGTTCATCTAAATGATTCATATTTTCTCCTAATAAATTTGTTAGTAAATTTTCATACAAAATATACTCAATAAATTTGACGGAAATATGTTATCAATATTACAGCAAAAACGGATGATTTTCTTAAATAGAATAAAATAGAAAATCATCCGAAATATATTTTAAAAATTAATTACTAAAGTTATTTTTTGATTTTAATCTTAACAAACCTTGACCATTTTGAGCCCCTACAGCTTTTACCTGACATATAATTTTTTCTTGTTCTTTAATTTATTACTTGCAAGGGTAACTTTTTTAAATGTTCAACTGCTTCATTTACTGTTGCCTGACTTTGTGGATTTGCAAATTCAGCCTTTGCCTCATCAAATTCCTCTTTAAAAATCTTCCATGAACCTAATCCACCATAATTGCCTGTTAAATCCACACGCATAAACTCACCATATGCACCGATATCATCATTTTTCCAATATAAAACATCATATGTGTTTCCATCTTCATCGTAAATTGTTGTGCCTTTTGTTAAATGTATCTAACTTGTTAGGTAAAAAATTTGTTTATTTTTTTATAACTGATAAAACCCTCTTTGAAACTATGCCTATTACTGCCCCTGTAATTATACCTGCCACTAAAAGTGCCGGCACATAATATATAACACTAACATTTTCTACCACAATTATTGCCACCATCACCTGCCCCATATTATGGCATACTGCCCCTGCCATGCTTACTCCAATAATACTAAACCCCCCTATTTTTTTAATAACTGACATAACAATGAGACTAAACACTGCTCCTGCAAGGCTATAAATTATTGACATACCACTTCCAAACATAAATCCCATAATCAGGATTCTAAGTATAGAAATAATCCAGACATCACTGATTTTTAATATATATAATGCTATAACAATTACCAGATTTGCCAATCCTAATTTCATTCCCGGAATTCCTAAATTAATGGGAATAAGAAATTCAATATAGCTAAATATTATGGCAAGTGCCACTAACATGGACATATTTGCTATTCTTTTTGTGCTCATATCTTGACCTCCCATTAAATTATTAATTATTTCTACTTTACCACAGCATCCACATCGTTATTTTCATTGACTATGTTCTGTTTAATTATCTCAACAACTACTTTATGCGGAAGACATACAATTGTCTGCCCTGTATTTTTAATCTTTCCCTGCTTTATACAATACTTATCCGGACAATCCGCCTCTTCCATTTCCACATAACCATTATGAATATTTATTACATTTCTACCTTTTGAAGTTTTTATATCTATTATCTCGTCCTTGTTAATGGAATATTTTCCATAAACTTTGCCATCAACTGATATTTTTACAGTGGAGGCTTCACCTTTTTGTATAAAATGGATTGCACCGTACATGACACCTGCTATTAAAAGAACCACAATCACTAAAATCACGTCTTTTTTTCTCATAAACTGCTCCCGTTTTTTCTAAATTTCTGCCCATTTCATTATTAAAATTAGAATCAGCCCTCTTACTATAATAAATGTAATTCCGTTTCCCTTTACCAATCCCAATTTAACATTTTGTTTTGGACAAATATTCATACATTTTTGGCACATAAAGCAATCTCCCGGCTGAATATCTTCCTTTAAATCCGAAAGTCCAATTTTTGATGGACATACCTTTGTACATCCACTGCACCCTTTTATGCACTGGTCTCTATTTCTACTTATAGAAAAAAGCGGCAGTACGGGAAGAATTGAAAACACTGCTCCCATAGGACATAAAACTCATGAACAAAATCTCCTAAAGTTCCAAATGCACAAGCAAAACCGCAAAAAATCGTCCAAAAACTATCGTATATAAGCATAACACAATTAATACCGTAACAAAAGATGTTTAGTTGTCAGTAATATCGCCTTGTTAAAATATAATTCATCATCCTGGGATTTAATAATATTAATACTTTTTATTTTCCCATTTTTTACTGTAACACAAACCTGAATCATTTCTCTAAAGTCCTGGGCTTCGCCATAAAAATCCCATCTCTATATGTAAAATCCTCCTGATTTATAACATTAGGCAGATTTGCCGGCAAAACCTTTGAATCAGAATCTGATGAATAGTTACTATAAATTCCGTCTGTTAAATACCGCTTATTTTCATTAGTCAATAATATCATATCGAATTTATCACCACTGTTTTGCCAAATCATTTTTTATATTTATGTATAGTTTTTGTGGTTAGTTGTAAAAAAAGACGCAACCTGCGTCTTTTAATAATGAGCCAATCTATACTTTTCTACATTTTTCTTAAATGTTTTCCATTTGTCCTCATGCTGTACAAAATATCTCGGGCATTCTTTCTTTGTAATATCATAATGTCTTATTACATGGCTTTCATCTATATCACATACATTTTCTAACCATGCCACAAGTTTTACTAAAGAGCTATAGGTTTTCTTTTTAAATTTTCCCGTTTCATCAGGATGACACACCTCAATGGAAATTGTATCATTATTTCTCCAGTTGCTTGCCGCAGACCATTCATTTATAGGAATGCATTGAATAATTTCCCCATCTAATCCCACAACGAAATGAGAACTTACATTAGACTGATCTCCTGCATAGAAATCATGATTTTGCTGAGCTGTTGTCCCCGGATTTCCTACATAGTGAACTACAATGTCTTTTATACCCTTTAATTTATATCCATTTCTTGAAGCGCCATCCACATCTATTATTTGAGAATCAATCCAATCCGGTATCTTAATTTCCGCCAAATTTTTAACTTTTTTGGCCTCACTGTTTTGATTAATCCTTTTTACTACTAAACAGGACATAATAACTATGGCCGCCACAATAATAACAGCCATAACTATTCTTCCTTTTCTTAACTTTCTCTTTCTTTTGCTTTTCTTAGCCATACTTTTCCTCAAATCCGTAGTTTAACTTAATTATAACCCCTTATATAAAATGTTCGATATTTTCACTTATTCCCTGTATATTTTTTTATTCTGTAATCTCTAACTTTTTCTTTAAACAGCTCCCACTCATCTTCATGATCAACAAAATATTTAGGACACTCTTTCTCCGTAATGTCATAATGCCTTATTACATGTTCTTCATCTAAACCATAAACACTTTCAAGCCATGCCACAAGCTTAACGAGAGATTTATATGTTTTTTTGCCAAATTCTCCTGTTTCATCCATATGACACACTTCAATGGAAATGGAATCCCTATTTCTCCAATTGCTTGCCTCTGAATGTTCATCTAACGGAATGCACTGAATTATCTCACCATCCAATCCCACAATAAAATGAGAACTTACATCTGAGTCATCTCCTGCATAAAAATCATGATTTTGCTGAGCTGTTGTTCCGGAATTTCCTACATAATGAATTACAACATCCTTCACTTCTTTAAGTTTAATGCCCCTTCTGGACTTTCCATCCTTTTTTATTATCTGCTTATCTATCCAGGATGGTATCTGTAAAGCAGTTTCCTTTTCTGTTGTTTCTAACACCTGATGATTTTCCACCGGTGATTCTTTAATCTCTACATCAGATGATGCACTTAAATGTTTAAAAATTCCTGCCAAAAGCAATATACCTGCCGTTAACACTGTAACGGCAAGCACTGCCCTTATTTTTCTTACTTTTCTTCTTCTCTTTCTTTTGCTTAATTCACTCATTATATTCCTTCGTAAAAAATTATTACTAAATCACATTGGATTGTCACTGAACAAATTAAGTCAAAAGTGGTATTAAATATTAGTCTATGTAGTAAACATAATCTTCTTTTCTAGGTGCTGCCTCAGGTGCATCTCCCTTAATATAGCCTAAAACACAATGACCTATTCCTTCATAATCTCCTGTTATTCCAAGAGATTTAAGGATTTCTTTTCCTTCCTCACTTTCAAATTCTTCTTTTGCTCTGTGAATCCAACAACTTCCTAAACCTAAATTGTGAGCTTCAAGCATCATGTTTCCCATAACAAGACTTCCATCATAAAGATATGTATTCTTAGTTTTATCTGCCAAAACAATAAGCACTACCGGTGCTCCATAAAAAGGATCTGTGTCTGTTCCCATTATCTTTCCATTCATTTTAGATAATTTGTCCCTGACTTCCCTGTTAGTTACTGCAATTATAATAGGGGACTGATTTCCTCTTCCTGTAGCAGCATATGTTCCTGCTTCAATAACCTTGTCAATTAATTCCTTTTCCACCATATCAGGCTTGTACGCCCTGATGCTTCTTCTTGTTTTAATTGTTTCTAATACTCTATCCATAATTACCTCCATAAATAAATAAATAAATAAATGGTTGTCATTTGGATTTGTTTAGAAAATACTTTGATACTATTGCCCTTAAATTTATTGACTATAATCTAAATTTAATAAAGTAATGTATCTTATTTGTATATTCTAAGCATATTTTTTAATTATTTTCCAATGACAACCATTGCTTTACATTTTATTTATTATTCTTTTCTACCTTAGCAGCTAACCTGTCACCATCTACATAAAAGCATATTGTATCTCCCATATCAACGTTTCCTTCAAGAATAACCTTAGCAGCTATTGTTTCAACATTTTTCTGCAGGTATCTCTTAAGAGGTCTTGCGCCATAAACCGGATCATATCCGTTATCTGCCACAAACTTTTTGGCATCATCAGTAAGTGAAATCTTTAAATCCCTGTCTGCTAAACGCCTATTTACGTTAGCTACAATCAAATCAACAATTCCACCTATATTGTCCTTAGTAAGTGGCTTAAACATTACGATTTCGTCTAAACGGTTAAGAAACTCAGGTCTGAAATGATTTCTTAAATCGTTCATTACAAATTCCTGATTTTCCTTCTTTATGTTTCCGGCATCATCTATTCCCTCTAACAGATATGAAGAACCGATGTTTGATGTCATAATCAGGATAGTGTTCTTAAAGTCAACTGTTCTTCCCTGAGAATCAGTTATTCGACCATCATCTAATACCTGAAGTAACACATTAAACACATCAGGATGTGCCTTTTCTACCTCATCAAATAACACTACCGAATAAGGTTTTCTTCTTACTGCCTCTGTCAGCTGACCACCTTCATCATATCCTACATATCCCGGAGGTGCTCCTATAAGTCTTGACACGCTATATTTTTCCATGTACTCACTCATGTCAATTCTTACCATATTACTTTCATCATCAAACAGATTTTCTGCCAATGCCTTTGCCAGTTCTGTTTTACCTACACCTGTAGGTCCTAAGAACAGGAAAGAACCAATTGGTTTTCCGGGATCCTTAATTCCTGCTTTAGACCTGATTATTGCCTCAGTAATCTTCGTCACAGCTTCATCCTGACCGATAACCCTCTTATGAAGAGCCTCATCAAGATGTAATGTTTTATTTTTTTCTGTTTCAGTAAGTTTTGCCACCGGAATTCCTGTCCATCTGGAAATAATTCTGGCAATTTCCTCATCTGTAACACTTTCCCTTACTAATGACAAATCCTTATCCTTTACATTTTGTTCTTCCACACCAAGCTGTTTTTGAAGTTCAGGCAACTTTCCATATTGAAGTTCTGCTGCCTTATTCAAATCATATTCGCTTTGTGCCTTCTCAATTTCTTTCTTAACATTTTCAACCTGTTCACGAAGCTGCTGCAATCTGTTTACGGAATTTTTCTCATTTTCCCACTGTGCCTTTCTGTTATTAAATTCATCACGGCTTTCAGCAAGTTCCTTCTGTAATTCCGCCAGTCTCTCTTTGCTTAAATTATCCGTTTCCTTCTTTAAAGCAGCTTCCTCGATTTCCATCTGCATAACCTTACGTCTTAATTCATCAAGCTCCGTAGGCATGGAATCCATCTCGGTTTTAATAAGGGCACAAGCCTCATCTACTAAATCTATTGCCTTATCAGGAAGAAATCTGTCTGTTATATATCTGTCTGATAAAACTGCTGCACTTACCAAAGCCCCATCCTGAATTTTAACTCCATGGAACACTTCATATCTTTCCTTAAGACCTCTTAGGATAGATATTGTATCTTCCACTGATGGCTCACTTACCATTACCGGCTGGAATCTTCTCTCTAACGCCTTATCCTTTTCAATATACTGTCTATACTCATCCAAGGTAGTTGCACCTATACAATGAAGTTCTCCTCTTGCTAACATAGGCTTTAGCATATTTCCTGCATCCATTGCCCCGTCTGTTTTTCCTGCGCCTACGATAGTATGAAGTTCATCAATAAATAAAATGATTTCTCCATTGCTGTTTTTTACATCTTCAAGTACAGCCTTTAACCTTTCCTCAAATTCACCTCTGTACTTTGCACCTGCCACTAATGAACCAAGGTCAAGGGAGAATATCTTCTTATCCTTTAATCCCTCCGGAACATCACCTTTTACAATACGCTGTGCCAAACCCTCTACTGCTGCTGTTTTACCAACACCGGGTTCACCAATCAGCACCGGATTGTTTTTGGTTTTTCTTGACAAAATTCTTATAACATTTCTGATTTCACTGTCTCGTCCAATAACAGGATCAAGCTTCTGATTTCTTGCTCTTTCCACTAAATCCTGACCGTATTTTGACAGTGCGTCATAGGTACTCTCCGGATTATCCGAAGTAACTCTTACATTACCTCTTACCTCTTCTAACACTCCTAAAAACTTTTCCCTTGTAATACCAAATTCTTTAAAAAGTTCCTTTATTTCCCTATTGGGTTTGTCAAGCATAGTGAGAAATAAATGTTCCACTGAAACATATTCATCTCCCATTCTCTTTGCTTCATCCTCTGCACTTATTAAAACATTATTAAGAGCCTGGCTCATATACATGTTGCCGCCCTGTACTTTAGGTCTTTTGGCTATATAATCCTCAACTCTGTTTTTAAAATACTCCGGCTGTATTTCCATCTTTTCTATTAACTTAATAATCAAACTGTCTTCTAAACTAACAAGCGCCAATAATAAATGTTCCTGATCAATTTCCTGATTTCCGTATTCTCCGGCTATCTTTTCACAATTTTGTATAGCCTCAACGGATTTTTGAGTAAATTTACTAATATTCATATATTTCGCCTCCTGTCATAAAATCTATAGGATTCTTTCTACTATGACATTTAATCTTCATAGTAAATCAGATGGGATATAAATCCCATCTGTCATCTCTTTCCTATGTATTTTATTCTACTCAGAAATTTTATATTTTTTTATATATAAAATTAACAATTTGTTACATTTTTATGTTAAATGTGTCCCTTACATATAATGCTAAATAACATCTTTACCATAGATTGAAAACATATCAGATATTTCCTTTATTTAACAATTTCCTTAAGAGCTTCGTATAATTTTTCCATCTCCTCATCTGTACCTATAGTAATTCTTAAATAATTATTTATCCTTGGCTTATTAAAATACCTTACATATATTTTTCTCTTCTTTAATTCCTCAAATATTTCCTCTGCCGGCACACTTTTGTGAGTTGCAAATAGAAAATTAGTCTTTGAGTCCGTAAAGAAAAATCCCAGTTTTTTAAGCGTATCCTTAGCCTTTTCACGGGTATTTATTACCTTTGATACAATTTCCTTAAAATACTTATCATCATTTATTGCAGCAGCCCCTGCACAAATAGACACATAATTCATTGTATATGAATTATATGAGAATTTAACTGCCTTAAGGGCGCTAATTAAAGTTTTGCTGCCAATGGCATATCCTATACGCATTCCTGCTAATGCGCGGGATTTAGAATAGGTTCTTACCACCAGAAGATTTTCGTATTTATTCACAAGACCAAGCACTGAAACATCTCCAAAATCAGCATAAGCTTCATCTATAATTACCACTGAATCCCTATTGTTCTTTATAATATATTCTATATCATCCAGCTGCATTTCCACTGCTGTAGGAGCATTGGGATTTGGAAAAATAATACCACCGTTTTCCACAAGATAATCTTCTTTTACAATTTCAAATTTCTCATTCAACGGTTTCATCTCATATTTTATTTTAAACAAATCTGCCCACACATCATAAAAGGAATATGTTATGTCAGGAAACAATATAGGCTTTTCTGAATTAAAAAATGTAAGAAAGCTCATTCCAATCACATCATCTGAACCAACACCTACAAACACCTGATTAGAATCAACATTATAATATTTAGCGATGGCATCAGTTAAAACTGCTGCTTCCGGGTCAGGATAAAGCCTGTTTCTGTTATTTTCAACACTTCTTACAACCTCCTGTACCATGGGTGAAGGTGGATATGGACTTTCATTGGTATTAAGTTTAATTACATCCTTATCCTTTGGCTGTTCTCCCGGCGTGTAGGGAGTAACCTTTCTTATATTATCCTGCCACATTTTTTTCTCTTCCTCCTGCAAATTAAAAAACATATTATTGTAACAAAAACCACTCCCATAAAGCAGCCTGTTGTATCAATGCAAACATCCATAACCTTAGGGCTTCTTCCTTCTACAAAATTCTGGTGAACTTCATCGGAAGATGCATACACCATACCTATAATGGTAGTTATTAAAATTACAATATATCTTTTTTTGTTTCGTATTTTTTCAAATGTCAACAAAAATGTTGAAATAAGAACTCCTAAAATTCCATATTCTCCAAAATGTCCCGTTTTTCTCACAAAGAAACTTACTGTATTAAAGTATTCTTCTTTGGCCTTAACATCCATATCCTCATAATCACTTTTTAAAATATGAACAACCTGAACTGTTATTTTATCACTAAGTGATTGAGACTGTTCTCCATTTTCGGCAGAAAAGCCAAATATGGTGCTCATCCACAATGCTATAAGAGCAATAAGAATAACTCTTACTGCCCATAGCTTTATAAAATATCCTTTTTTGTATGTCATTACACTGCGTAACCTTTTTTCTTAATTACATTAACAACCCTGTCAACACATTCCTCTGCTAACTGGTCTGTTTTTGCTTCAACCATAACACGGATAACAGGCTCTGTTCCGCTTTCCCTAATTAAGATTCTACCGTCATTTCCAAGCTGCTGTGCCACTTCATCTACTGCCTTTTGTACATCAGCATCATTTCTTGCCTCCGGCTTACTTGCAACCTTAACATTCTTAAGGCACTGTGGATAAATAGTTACCGGATTAATAAGCTCTGACATTTTTCTCTTAGAAGAAATCATAACCTCCATCAACTTTATTGATGTAAGGATTCCATCGCCTGTTGTTGCATATTTACTGAAAATAATATGTCCTGATTCCTCTCCGCCTAAACGGTAATCATTCTTTCTCATACATTCATATACATATTTGTCACCGACTGCTGTCTTCTCATATTTAATTCCAACAGCATCAAAGGCTTTATATAATCCTATATTTGACATTACTGTAGTAACTACAGTGTTGTTGTCAAGCTCTCCGTTTTGTTTTAAATACACACCACATACATATAAAATAAGGTCACCATTTACCACATTTCCCTGATCATCCACACAGAAACATCTGTCTGCATCCCCGTCATAGGCAAAACCAATATCTAACTTCTTTTCTTTTACAAATTTCTGTAATGCCTCAATGTGGGTAGAACCGCATCCCATATTAATATTTACACCGTTTGGTTCATTATTAATAACATATGTATCTGCTCCTAATGCATCAAATACGCTTTTGGCTATAGTCCATGCACTACCGTTTGAACAATCAAGTCCGACCTTAATGTTTCTAAAGGAATTTTTTGCCAATGTCATAAGATATCCCATATATCTGTTTCTACCTGCAAAATAGTCAATGGTTCTTCCTATTTTATCCATGGTTGCATAAGGTATTGAGTCAAAGTCTGCATCAATGTATTTTTCAACTTCATCAATGAAATTCTGCTCCATTTTTTCGCCCTTTCCATTGATAAGTTTTATTCCATTATCATAATAAGGGTTATGGCTGGCTGAAATCATAATTCCACAATCAAAATCTTCTGTTTTAACTATATATGATACACTTGGTGTTGTAGTTACATGAAGTAAATATACATCTGCCCCTGTGGATGTAAGTCCTGCTGAAAGGGCATCCTCAAACATATAACTGCTTCTTCTTGTATCTTTTCCAATAGCTACGGAGCATTTATGAAATCTTCCGTAATACCATCCTATAAATCTTCCCACTTTAAAGGCATGCATAGCCGTTAAATTAACATTAGCCTCGCCTCTGAATCCATCTGTTCCAAAATATTTTCCCATTTTACGCCTCCATAATTAAAAATGGTTACATTGCTGATACTTAATAAGCACCAACATATAAATTTTCAAAGTGTCAAGTTTAAATGAACACTTTTTTAATTATATAATATCACAACGTTATTTACAATATTTTTATAACTATAAAAACCAATCCAAAACCAATGTAAAACCCTGTCATCATAAGGGAAGCAAGGTCAATAAAAGTCGATATGTTTTTTACACATTTATTACCTACAGTGTTATAATTTACTATATTGAGAAAAATTTATGTTATGTGGGGGATTTTAATATGAATAACAGCGAGAGATCTCAATTATTACAAAATACAGAAATTCTGCTTACAGAAATTGAAGGACTAAAGAAACAATTAAATTATGAAAAACAGCAACGTAAACATTGGGAAGAGCTTGCCATGTTATTCCATGATGCCTTATGGAATGAACTAAAAGTCTCTAATCAAAATGCTTCCGTTGCTGCCAAATCATGATTATATTAAATTTATGGCTGTTTTGTATTAACCATTGTTTTTGTAAATACAAAACAGTCTTTTATTGTCAATTACAAATTCCTTATCACACACTTCAAGAGCTGCCGCCTTATGGGTAATTATTATACACGTCTTTTTATTAAGACCTTTAATCCTTTCAAGTACATGTTTTTCTGTTTTAGAATCCAGTGCCGAGGTAGCCTCATCTAACAGAAGAATTGGTGCCTTACTAAGAAGTGCCCTTGCTATTGCCAGTCTCTGGGCCTGACCTTCTGAAATGCCAAGTCCTTTTTCTCCTATAACAGTGTCAAGCCCCTTTGGAAGGTTGCATACAAAATCATAAATATCACTAATCTCCAAAGCTTCCTTTATTTCTATATCTGTAGCGTTAGGATTTATTAACAGAATATTATCTCTTAATGTCCCGCTAAAAAGGTAATTTCCCTGAGGTACATAAGAAAACAGGCATCTGGTATCCGGGCTTGCTTCTAAATACTTTCCATTTTCTTCATATAACCTTATACTTCCCCTTTCAGGTTTAAAAACTCCTAAAAGCATCTTCATTAATGTACTTTTACCTATTCCCGAAATCCCCCTTATAGCCACAAACTCGCCCTTTAAAAATTCTGCGTTTCCATCCTCTAATACACTTTCCCTACCATAATTAAATTTAATATTTTTAAACTCAGCCAGTTTAAACTTGGAATAAAATTTATCTGCATCAACCTTAACCTGATTTTTTCTTTCAACATCAATATCTTCAATTTCCATAATTCTTTCTGCCGATGCTAAAATTGCATAGTATTGTGGAATAACCTTGGTTATGCTTACAAAAGGCGTCTGTATCTGGGAAATAAGCTGTAATACCGCAGTAAGGGTTCCATATGTCATAGCATTGGTACACACTTTAAGGGTGCACCAGATAAGAGCAAACAAATAACCCATATTAAAGGCAAATCCAAATCCTGCATTGGCAAAGATACTGATTTTTCTTCTTTTCATCTTTGCATCATAATTTATTCTTTGCAGTTTGTCACCTTTGCGGCAAAACTCATCTTCAACTCCAAAGGTTTTTACCACCAGCATACTCTCAATTGCTTCCTGAAAAAATGACCTTACCCTGCCATCTGTTTCCTGAACTTCCTTGTGAAGACTCTTAAGCTTTGACCTGAATATTAATGTTATAAAGGAAATCACCACTCCTGCAATAATAAATAATGAGGTAAATTTCCAGTCAAACAGTACCAGTACAATAAAAGCTCCTGCAAACTGAGTAATAAAATATAATACGTTTGGCACTATATTGGTTATTCCGTCAGTTATTATCCTTATATCACTGGTAATGCGGTTCATTAATTCTCCACTGTGATACTTATTAATGCTGTTATATTTTTTTTCAAGTATTTCTCCAAACAGCTTAGAACGCATTTGCATTTCCATTCCTGCCTGAACTTTTATGGATAAACTTTGTGCGTATATCCGCAAGAAAAGTCTGAATGCAATAATTGCTAATATAACTATTCCATAAAAAATAATCTGATTTCTGTAATAAACAAAATCAGATTGTACCTTAGACACTGCTGCCTTTTGGGCTGCATCTATGGCGTACTTACTTACCAATGCCAATGCCGTAGATACTAATGCCAATACAATATTAGAAACACTTAAAATTAATATTTTAGGAATTTCTTTTTTCCCATTTTTAATTATCCATTTTAAACTCTTTGTATCTTTCATCTAACTATTCCTAGAAGTTTTCTTTTTATTTTTCCTGCAATATGTCTTAATTTTCTAAGCCACTTTCTTATTTTAACTGTTTTACACCACACAATACAATAAAGCTTATATGACATTTCAGTTCCACTATATTCCTTACCTTTTCTTGAAAAGTGTTCCACAATTCCAATTATCTGTTCCTGAGTGATACCTTTTTCGTTGACAAACTGATTATCACCACGCATTGTGTAGGTTCCGTCTTTTGGTATATCAACAATTCTATGTAATACATACTGCCCGTTATCCCTTACATAAAATGCAATGTCATATTTTTTTAATGGGAACAAGGGACTTTTCAGGGTGACACTATCCTTATTGTTTCTTAAGGTAGGAAGCATACTGTTTCCTTTAGGGGTAAATCTTACTGTTCCATTATAATTTAGCTGTTCTTTTATAAGGGGAACTATATCTTCTATTGACACAACCTTATTCAAGTAAACCCTCTCCTTCTACCTTCTTAATAAAGTCATCCACATCCTTTTGGGCTATTTCCCGTTCCACCTCATACTCACTAATTAAATCCTCTATTAGCTGTTCCTTAGTAGTTCCATCTAACATCTTAGAAAAAATAAATGCTCCTGTTTCATTTAAACTCATCATTCCGTTAAAATCCAGTGTTGCCTGACCGATTGGAACAACCACATTATTCCCTGCAACATTTCTAAGTAAAAAACCTTCTCTAATCTTCATTACACTCTCCTAATTTTTTCGTATGCCGTAATCACAGCATCATCACTTATGTTACATCCCATTTTGTATATTGGGGTTGATGTTAAAATTTCTTCCATATATTGTAAGACTAAATCCATTTTTTCTTCCCTTTTAAGTCTTCTTACCGTCTGATTAAAAAACAATGGGATAGCCTCCTTAACCTCTATCGGAGTTATATGGTTCTCTTTTGCCCTTTCCAAAAAAACAATGGCTCCAAGTTTTGCCTTTACATTAATATTTAAGTCTGTTTTTCCACTCCACGGAGTTCCGTAAACAAACCACTGTCCATTTTCTAACCTTAAAACAGGTTTATCATCATTTATGATAAATGCCTTTTCCTTAAAATGCTCAAGCCACAGACCTGTGTGAGTTGATTTTCCCGTACCACTGTCTGCTGAAAACAAATATGCATATCCATCTACAACTACTGCTGAAGAATGCAGCATACAACCATGGTGATTTATTAGAAGCCTGTTAAATATAGTACCTGTATATATATATTCAATGCTTTCTAAACTACATCCCTGCATATTCTCTTCCTGCATTTTTTCATAAAATTCATTATCCAAATCAATTACTGCATCCGCTTCCTCTTCCTTCCACATATGTTTTGCTATATACGGAAGCGCCTGTTGCCTGGTTCTTTCATAGTATGTTACCATCAAAACCTTCAACCCTGCAATCTCATATCTGTCCTTAATAAACTCCATATATCTTCCTTTAATAAATTACACCTATGAAATTGCCATAGGTGTAATTCTATAATTATTTATATTCTCCGTTATTTATATTCTCCGTTATTTCCATAGCCGTAACCGTAGCCATAGCCATAACCTTTCTTTGAGTATTTACCATAGTATCCACCATAATAACCACCCTTTTCTTCAGGATCAACCTTATTTAAAACTGCTCCTAAAATTCTACATCCGGATTTTCTCATTTGCTCAATTTGTTTCTGGGCATATTTGTAACTGATATTTGCCTGTGAAATAAGGAAAATAACTCCATCTGTCTGCTGTGCAACAATGGCAGGGTCTATAACCTGACCAATTGGTGGTGTATCAATAATAACGTAATCATATTCCTTTCTTGCTGTTTCCAGCAATTCCGTAAACTTTTCATTATTTAAAAGCTCCGCAGGATTTGGTGGAACAGGACCTGACAAAATCAAATCCATGTTTTTTACGTTAGTACTGTATCTTACATCATCTAACTGCTCTACACCTGAAAGATACTGAGTAAGTCCTTTAATTGCCTTGTTTATTTTGTACCTTCCGATTAACACTGATTTTCTTAAATCAGCATCTATAAACAAAACTTTCTTTCCTGTTTCTGCCATGGAAATGGCAAGGTTGAAAGACACCATTGACTTTCCTTCATTAGGAACACAGCTGGTAAGAGAAATTATTTTAACATCATTTCCACAGAACTGTACATTAGTTCTTAAGGTTTTATATGCTTCCTTAGTTTTAAAGTCTAAATCCGTTATTTTATCAAGATTAATATTTAACATTCCCTTACTCCTTTCCCTGGCTCTTATCCTGAACTAAGTCTTTGTTTTTAGCTGCTACCTTATCTGACTTTTTCTCTTTTTTCTTTTTCTTTTTGTCCTTCGGTGCACTGCTGCCATATCCATATCCGTAAGATGACCTTCTGCTGCTTTCCTCACTCTTTAAAGGAATAGCTGCTAAAACGCTTACTCCTAAACGTTTTTCAATATCATCCGGTGTCTTAATGGTATCATCTAATATAAATAAAATGATAACTACAAGAAGGGAAATTCCAAAACCTGCAATAAATCCCATCATGGTATTTCTCTTAACATTAGGTGATGCCGGTGTTGTAGGGAGTTCCGCCTCATCTACAGATCTTACCGGTTCAAGGTCATCCATAATTACCTTTAATCTTTCATTTGCCACCTCTCTTACCTTATCAGCAATCTTTTTTGCTAACTTAGGGTCTGTATTGGTAACTGAAATTTCCATAATTCGTGTATCTGTTTCTACATTTACCGTAATCATTTTTTCCAATTCATCCGTTGACATATCTAAATTAAGTTCTTTTTTTACCTCCTGTAAAACCGGTCGGGTTGTAAGAAGGGTCTCATAATCCTTTGCAAGATAAGATGCAAAAGCGATATCCGATGTTGTAAGCGTCTTCTGATTTGGATCCTGCTTACTTAATATATAAACCTTGGTTGTGGCAACATACTGTGGGCTAATAAAAAATTTAGTGTATACAAACGCCACCCCACCTACTAAAATTCCTATTAAGATAATAACAAAAAGCCTGTTTAAAATTGTTGCAAACAAACTTCTAACGTCAATCTCAATTTCATTTTTCATTTCATCACTTTCTATTCCATTTGGATAAAACGTATTATATCCCGGCTGACCGTCTACTTTATTGCCAAATCTGTTTTCCATTCTGTTGTCCATTTATCTACCAGTTCCTTTCAAAATTATATGTACTCACCCTTCAATATCTTTGATGGATTTTCAACTAAAATCCAGTTAAGATAATCTTCATTGTACTTTTTCTCTAAATAATTCACACATTCTTCCCAATAAACGCCTCGTCTTCCCAAACTATGAGCGTCGCTTGCAATAAGATGCAGATAATCATTATCAATAAGTTTTGATACAAATTTATGTTCACTTCCAAAAACACTTGTAACATTTACCTGCAAATATGCCCCCATTTCAATTAAGTGACTAATATTTTTATTATTTACCCCCTTAAATGCATTCCTAAGACACTTATATCTCTCACAATGAGCTATTACCGGAATATATCCTCCGTTTAGCAATGAACTTATATATTTTTCCATTTGCGAAAAAATTACTGTAGGATAAAATTCTACCAAAACATAATTTGTCTGAGCCAATGTGAATAATTCACCACTTGAAAGCATCTGTGCCATATCATTACATGCCATAATTTCATTGCCTAAAAAAAGATTCATTTCAGGAATTATTTCTTTCGCCTCTTTTTTTAATACCTGAAAATTATCTTCTATTAACTGTCCCTCCGGCATACATTCTCCGGCATGGTAATGTGGTGTACATATTACATTTCTTACACCCTGACTATACTCTTTCTTCAAAATATCTATTGATGTTTTAAGGGATGGTGAACCATCATCAACCTGAAACAGGATGTGGCTGTGAATATCTGTAATGCCTGTCATAATTGTATTCCTCCTTAATGCCACAATTATGTTTAATTGTACCAAAAAATCCACAATCATACAACTACCTAATATAATAAAATGAAATCCCACAGTATATTTTCTAACCAATATACCGTCGGATTTTTTCAAAACATTTATTTAACATATTTATATCTATTTTCCCATCGTTGCCAAAAGCCGTAGCTTCTACAGTAAAGGTATCTTTATACCCGTTTTTCCTTATATAATCAAAAAATTTATCAAAGTCAAAGTGCCCTTTTCCCGGTGGAAGTGTTTTTAATCTGCTCCACTCCATATATCCACCACCATAATCATTAACATGATAGTGTCTTATATGTTTTTCTTTCCACAATATGTCATATTTATCATCATATAAGAGATTTTCCTGACAATGAAAAGCCGCCATTTTAGTATCATATATAAAGTGAATATCTGGATACCGATTTAACAGTTCCATCCAGTGTTTCATTGGATTTTCATGATTGCACACGACATTTTCAATTAATAAATCTATCTCATAAGCTTCGGCAATTTTTCTAAGAATACCATAAGCTTCAAGATTATTTGAAAAATTAGAATCTGACGTGACTCCATCCCATAAATGAACAACCATTTTATGAACTGACAATGCCTTTGCCATTTTGCAGTTGATTTCAAACCGCCTTACGGCCTCTGCCAAATCTTCCTTAGAGCCTTTGCTTATGTACTCTCCTATATGTTTTTCGCAATGAATAACAGGAATATTTATATTTAATTCCAAAAGGAATTTCAAAATATCTCCCTCTAAGCCATACCATGTAGAATACATCATAAATTCAAATCCATCGCAGTTAAGCTTATGACAAACATCCCTTAGAATGCGATAGTCTCTGTTGTTTGGTCGTCCTATTAAAGCTCCTGTAGAGCATAGTATCTGTGCCACAATTAATCATTCACCTTTGCTAATTTTGCAGCCTGGTCGGCAGCAATACACTGATTAATTATCTCATCAATATCACCATTCATAATGTTTTCTAATCTATGAGATGTATATTTTATTCTGTGATCGGTTACTCGTCCCTGTGGGAAGTTATATGTTCTGATTTTTTCAGAACGGTCTCCTGTACCTATCTGACTTCTTCTTGCTTCTGATTCTGCATCCTGCTTTTTCTGGCACTCTAATTCATAAAGTCTTGCTCTTAATACCTTTAATGCCTTATCCTTATTTTTAAGCTGTGACTTTTCATCCTGACATGAAATAACAATACCTGTAGGAATATGAGTAAGTCTTACAGCTGAATCCGTTGTATTTACACACTGTCCACCGTTACCTGATGCTCTAAACACATCAAAACGGCAGTCATTCATATCTATTTCCACGTCTACTTCTTCTGCTTCCGGCATTACTGCAACTGTAGCTGTTGAAGTATGGATACGTCCACCGGACTCTGTTACAGGAATACGCTGTACACGATGTACACCACTTTCGTATTTAAGTCTTGAATATGCACCCTGACCATTTACCATAAACACAACTTCCTTAAATCCGCCAAGTCCGTTTTCATTAACTGATATTAATTCTGTCTTCCATTTCTGGGTTTCCGCATACATACAGTACATTCTGTAAAGTTCAGCTGCAAACAGGGCTGCCTCGTCTCCGCCGGCACCACCTCTTATTTCAACTACAACGTTTTTGTCATCGTTCTCATCCTTTGGTAAAAGAAGAATCTTTAACTGTTCTTCCATTTCAGGAATTGAAGCTTTGGCTTCGTTCATTTCTTCCTTTGCCAATTCTCTCATTTCCTCGTCGCTTTCTTCATCTAAAATAGCAAGACTATCCTGAATGGTCTCCTGTGCTTCCTTATATTTTCTGTATAATTCCACAATAGGAGCTAAATCACTTTGTTCCTTCATAAGTTTTCTGAAATTACTCTGGTCACTTACAACATTAGGATCATTTAACTGCTCCATAATCTCGTCATATCTTTCTAATATTCCATCTAACTTTTCAAACATTTTTTTACCTACTTTCTCATAACCAAATTATCTAAGTGCAAAAACAACTCTGTCATTTTGCGAATAATCTTTTATAATTTTTACTTTTTCAAATCCCTGTTCATTTAATATTTTAGAAACAGACCTTCCCTGATTATATCCTATTTCAAAGAAAACTGCTCCCTGTTCTTTTAAATACCGACTTAAATTGTTACATATGTTCCTATAAAATTCAAGTCCGTCTTTTGTTCCGTCCAGCGCAATGCGGGGTTCAAAGTCTCTAACCTCAGGCATCAGCTTTTCTATTTTTTCTGATTCTATATATGGAGGGTTTGACACTATTACATCAAAACATTCCTTTATATTTTCAAATAAATCAGATTCTATAAAATCAACCCCGGCACTATTTTCTTTATTGTTAATTTCAGCAATCTCCAAGGCCTTCTTTGAAATATCTGCTCCAACAACCTGTGCATTATCACATAATTTATCTATTGATATGGCTATACATCCTGAACCGGTACACATATCAAGAACCTTTACTTTACGTTCCTGACTATTAATATATTTAATAACCTCTTCCACTAATATTTCAGTGTCCTGCCTTGGTATGAGAACATTTTCGTTGACTTTAAAATTAATTCCCATAAACTCCTGATTTCCTGTAAGATGTTGAAGAGGTATATGCGCAGCTCTTTTTTCTATCAGCTGATTGTATATCTGTGCATTTTTCACATCTGTTTCCATGTCAGGATGTACCAAAAGTTTGTAATAATCTATATGAAAAACATATTCTGCCAGAAGTCTGCTGTCTATAACATAGTCTGTCACTTCTGCCTTTTTTAACTTTTCAGAAGCTTTAGCTATTAAATCTTTAATTAAAATCTTTTCCATAGTCTAAAATTTCCAATTATACCCTGAGCCTGCCTTAACTTCTTCGTAACTTTCAGGCAACGTTTCTTCTTTTTTATCTTCCGGAAGTGCAATTCCATTATCTCTTAAATAAGTTTCCCAGTCAAAAACTGCCTCAACAGCTTCTATTGCAACTTCTATCATATCATCATCAGGTTCTTTTGTTGTAATTCTCTGCATCCACAATCCCGGCTTACTTAAAGCACTGATTATAGGGTTATTAGAAGAACCTGCCTTTCTGATAAATTCGTAGGAAATGCCTGCAATTACCGGAATAAGTAATATTCTTATTAAATATTTAAGCCATACTGTATCTGTTCTGATAAGTAAAAACATAATAATACTTATAACTAACACAATTAACAAAAAGCTTGTTCCACAACGCTTATGAAATCTTGAGCTGCTTCTTACATTTTCAACATTAAGCACCTTGCCGTTTTCTATACAGTTAATACATTTGTGCTCTGCACCATGATACATAAAAGTTCTTTGTATGTCCTTCATTAATGAAATAAGTAAAAGATAGCCAATAAAAATTATCATTTTGGCAATACCTTCTATAACCGGCACATGACTCTGAGTAATGCCCGGCACATATTTTTCCATTAAATCAGCAATAAATAAAGGTAGCAGCATAAACATTACCACTGCTATTACAACAGATAAAGCCACTGTAAATCTCATTATTATTTTTTCTGCCTTATCTCCAAATTTTCTAAGAAGCCATTCCTCAAATTTATCCGGTTCTTCTTCTCCTTCATCATCAAAAAAGCTTGCAGATAATGTTAATGTTTTTATTCCTAAAATCATTGAATCAATAAAATTAAAGACTCCCCTTATAAACGGAAGGGACAGTATTTTATTACCCTTTGTTATTCCCTTATACTTTTCTACTTCTACTTCAATGGTTCCATCTGACTTTCTTACGGCAACGGCATAATCATCTTTATTTCTCATCATTATGCCTTCTAAAACTGCCTGACCGCCAATTCCTGATGAACCAAGTTTATTATTCTCACTCATATTAGTCACCTGTATATATACATAAGAAAATAGGTTGAGAATCACTTCTCAACCTGTTATCCTTAAAATTATTTGATACCATATTTTTTGTTGAACTTATCAATTCTACCACGGGCTGAAACAGCTTTCTGCTGTCCTGTGTAGAAAGGATGACATGCTGAGCAAATTTCAACATGGAGTTCTTTTTTAGTTGAACCTGTTACGAATGTGTTACCACAGTTACATGTAACGGTTGCTTCCTGGTAATCTGGATGGATTCCTTTTCTCATTACATTCACCTCTTTTTTATTTTTATGCTAATTGGCAACGCCAATCCGTTTTTACTCAATAGCTTAGACATTATATCATAGTGATAACATAATAGCAACCCTTTTTTAACGATTATTGTAGTTATCTCTGTTATTATGGTTGTTATTATATCCACCACCATTATTGTTAGTGTATGTTATCTTTAATCTTCCTATTTTTTGAACGAATTCTTTGTTGTCACTTGTCCTTGCAAACAGGTTAAGTATCTGTTCAACAGCATCTTCCTTTCGCATACCGTTGGTTTCTTTTCTAATTATATATGATGCTCCAAGTTCATCGGAATCTAAAAGTAAGTCCTCTCTTCTTGTTCCGGACTTCGTAATATCTATAGCAGGGAAAATTCTCTTTTCAGATAATTTACGGTCTAAAACAAGTTCCATATTACCTGTTCCCTTAAATTCCTCGTATACAACATCATCCATCTTACTTCCCGTATCAACCAACGCTGTGGCAAGTATTGTAAGACTTCCGCCTTCACGCATATTTCTTGCAGCACCAAAAAATCTCTTTGGCATGTGAAGAGCTGCAGGATCAAGACCACCGGAAAGAGTTCTTCCACTTGGTGGAACAGTCATGTTATATGCTCTTGCAAGTCTTGTAATACTGTCAAGGAGAATAATTACATCTCTTCCGTGTTCAACAAGTCTTTTTGCTCTCTCTATAACCATTTCAGAAACTCTCTTATGATGATCCGGCAATTCATCAAATGTAGAATAAATTACTTCAACATTTTCACCCTGTATTGCTTCCTTAATATCTGTTACTTCTTCCGGTCTTTCATCAATAAGAAGAATAATCATATGCATTTCAGGATTGTTCTGCTGTATTGCCTTAGCTGTTTCCTTTAATAATGTTGTTTTTCCTGCCTTAGGTGGCGAAACAATCATACCACGCTGGCCTTTACCTATAGGACTTA
Source organism: Eubacterium segne (assembly GCF_014287775.1). NCBI lineage: Bacteria > Bacillati > Bacillota > Clostridia > Eubacteriales > Eubacteriaceae > Eubacterium > Eubacterium segne. The sequence goes on along the minus strand of NZ_JACOOZ010000006.1, from coordinate 131,585 downwards.
CAATATCAACAATTCTCATTGCAATGCTATGTCCGTCTGTTTCAAGATGTATTCTCTCATTCGGAAAAACAGGCGTCAGTGTTTCAAAGCTTGGTCTGTTAATGGAATTTTCAAGAGGTTCTCCATTAATCTTCTCTAAGTAATACAACGCTCCAAACTTTTCATTTTCTTTCTTATCACGGACTTTTCCTGTAATCATATCTCCTGTTTTAAGTCTGAATTTTTTAATCTGGGATGGTGCCACATAAGCATCAGCCTCTCCCGGAAGATAATTGTCGCATCTTATAAATCCATATCCCTCAGATAATACCTCTAGAATACCTGTCTTAGTATCATTATCTTCCTGAGGTAATTCATTTTTCTGTTCCTTAACCTCTTTTGTAATCTTTGTTTCTCTATTATTTTCTTCTATGTTTTTACTTTTTACCTTACGATGTTCTTTTGAAGATCTGTGTTCTCTGCTTTTTTTAACTTCACCACTTTTACTTCTTCGTGATGAATGTTCTCTTCCTACCGGTTTCTTTTCTTCGTCAGATGTACTCTTTACCAGTGTTTCAGCCTTTTTAGCTGCTTCCTTTTCTAATGTCTCCTGTTCCTTTTTTTCATTAACCTCAATAATTCTGTCTATAAGCTGTTGTTTTCTCATTATTGTAACAGACTTAATACCATTAGCCTTTGCAATTTCTCTCAACTGAACTACAGGCAATGAACTTAACTTTTCTCTCATTAGACTCCTTTCAAGGGTTATTACCCTAATAAGTGTTTTTAGTTTTAATTTATTAATCTCTATATAATGGATTTAATATTGGGGATACCCCAAAGACATCTTTTTTCAGACAACTCATTTTAACACATTTTTTTAAAAAATAATAGAGTAAATTTTTAAAATATGATATGCTTTATTAATGTATGAATTTACCGTACTTAATGACATTTTTAATTTTTGGAGGTATAAAATGACAACAGACGAAAAAGCACTGGAATTACACGAAAAATGGAACGGCAAAATTACTACTGAAGCCAAATGCCATGTAAAAACAAGAGAAGATTTATCATTAGCTTATACACCGGGAGTTGCAAAGCCATGTATGGAAATAGCAAAAAATCCTGATGACGTTTATAAATACACATGGAAAGCCAACACTGTAGCCGTGGTATCCGACGGAAGTGCCGTTTTGGGACTTGGAAATATCGGAGCAAAAGCTGCAATGCCTGTTATGGAAGGAAAGGCTGTTTTATTTAAGGAATTTGGTGGGGTAAATGCGGTTCCTATCTGCTTAGATACCCAGGATTCTCAGGAAATTATAGATACTGTAGTAAGAATTGCCCCGGGATTTGGTGGAATTAACTTAGAAGATATATCTGCTCCAAGATGTTTTGAAATAGAAACTAAATTAAAGGAAATCCTTGATATTCCTGTATTTCATGACGACCAGCATGGTACTGCCATTGTAGTTTTGGCTGGTATAATTAATGCCCTTAAGGTTGTTGGAAAGAAAAAAGAAGATTGTAAGGTTGTAGTAAACGGCGACGGTTCTGCCGGTATTGCAATTTCAAAGCTTTTGCTTAAATATGGTTTTAAGAATTTAACAATATGCGGTCTTTACGGTATTTTATCAAAGGATATTAAAGACCTTAACTGGGCTCAGAAAGAAATGGCTGAAGTTACAAACCTTTCCGGAGAAAACGGCACGTTAAAAGATGCATTAGTTGGTGCAGATGTTTTCGTAGGAGTTTCCGCTCCAAACATTGTTACCGGTGAAATGGTTAAAACCATGAATAAAGATGCCATTATGTTTGCCATGGCAAATCCTGTACCTGAAATCATGCCTGATGTAGCTAAGGCTGCCGGTGCTAAAGTTGTGGGAACAGGACGTTCTGATTTTCCAAATCAGGTAAACAACGTTGTAGCCTTTCCGGGAATATTTAAAGGTGCCCTTGAAGGCAGAGCAAAACAGATTACAGAGGAAATGAAGCTTGCAGCTGCTTTAGCCATTGCTTCATTAGTTCCTGATAATGAATTAAATGAAAATAATATACTTCCTGAAGCATTTAACCCTGATGTGGCAAATGTTGTAAGCGAAGCTGTTAAAGCCAATATTTAATTTATAAAACTATTAGGAGTTCATTAACATGAATTATGCAGAAATAAAAACTTATGATGTGGCAAATGGTCCCGGAATCCGGTTATCCCTGTTTGTAAGTGGCTGTCCTCACAGATGTCCCGGATGTTTTAACCAGCAGGCATGGGATTTCAGTTATGGAAAGCCTTTTACTAACGAAACCATTAATTACATTATTAAGGAACTAAGTTTCCCCGCCTATGCAGGTATTACTTTTTTAGGTGGAGAGCCATTTGCAAAGGAGAATCAACATGACCTTCTTCTTCTGGCAAAAAAAATTAAAGAAACTTACCCTGATAAAAACATATGGTGCTATACCGGTTATGAATTTGAACGGGACATTATGGGATATATGTATGATAAATGGCCATACACAAAAGAACTTATGTCATATATTGACGTTTTAGTAGATGGTCCCTTTATAGAATCCCTAAAGAACCTTAATCTTGTTTTCAGAGGTTCTGAAAACCAGCGTCTTATTAAGTTGCCGGAAACCCTTTCTTCCGGCAGAATATGTTTGTGGGAGAAAGAAATATAAAAATTTTAAGGAGATTAAAAATGCAGTTAAACATAAAAAAACTAAATGAAAAAGCCATTGTTCCTACTTATGGTTCAGACTACGCAGCAGGTGCCGACCTTTACGCCTGCCTTGATGAACCTATTACCATCAATCCCGGTGAAACAAGTTTTATTGGAACAGGTCTTGCCATGGAAATACCTGAAGGCTATGCCGGTCTTGTTTATGCAAGAAGCGGTCTTTCCTGCAAAATGGGATTAGCTCCCGCTAATAAAGTTGGTGTAGTCGATGCGGATTACCGTGGAGAAATCACCGTTGCCTTATACAATCACTCTCAGGAATCCCGCACAGTGGAGCCCGGTGACAGAATTGCCCAGATAGTAGTTACTCCATTTTTGAAAGTTAATTTCAATGAAGTAAATGAACTTTCAGATACTGTAAGAGGTGCTGACGGATTTGGTTCAACAGGAAGAAAATAATTATATAAAACAAGGTGCTGAAGTTTTGGGATTTTCCTTACTTAGAAGCACCTTGTTTATTTTTACCCATTGTAAGATTTATAAGCATTGCTAAGGGCTCTGCCGCATTTTGCGCTTCCTCATATGTATTAGTCTGGGCTCCCACCTCTATTAACATGCACTGCCTGCACAAATCAAGATTATATTTATAAGCATTCACGTAATTTCTTCTTGTAAATCCCGGATAATAAGCCTCTGCATTCACCTTCATCTGTAAAACCAGCGCAAGATTTTCATATAAATAAGGATTATACAAATAATCAATATTTCCTGAATTTTTAAATCTGGACATACCATTAAAAAACATTATCTGTGCAGTCTTTTTTCCATTAACCTCTGTAACTAATCTGGTGTTTTCATTTATGCCGTCACGATGTATGTCAAGCACAAGGCTGATGGAAGGATTTTTTTCCAAAATCTTTTTAACCCCTACTCTTGCCTGATCATATGCTTCACTTCTGTCTAACTTTCCATTTACTATGTCATATTTAGTAGTGTCATGAATTACATTATACCCAAACTGGCTTTTAAGTATTTTGGCTAATCTGTCTCCTACTCCTATTATGGTGGTTGATACATCGTCGCTACTGTCAGCAAATTCTTCCTGGGAATGAGTATGATAAATCAATATTTGAGGTTTTGTATTATTCCCTTTTATTTTAAAATTCTCGTTTAAAGCAGATTTTATGGGTATGTCCCCAGAATAAAGGCTTGTTGCCTCTGTCACAATATAAAATCTGTCCATAACATCTTTAAAGCTACCTATGTTTTGAGCATTATATAGTCTTCCTGTAATTTTTGGCGTAGGAACAATCACATTTGCTGATGCCGCAACTGCCTTTTTCTTTTTAGGTTTTGTCTCTTTTTCTGTAGGCTGTTCCTTTTTTTCTGCATAGTTTGCATTTTCATATATAAGATTAATTACCTGGTCATACCCCGGATCAGCTGTATCATAAGTATATTCACTATGCATCATATATTCAGAAACAATTTTGTTTAACAGTTCCTTCTTTGCCATTTCAGAAATATTTCCGTGATTCTCCACATAAAGCATATATTCATTCATAATCCCCGAATTTTCAACTATTTCCCTTGCAATTACAGATGATGCATTATTTATGGCTTCCCCTGTAACTTCTCCTGCCTTGTTTCCTGAAATCATATTAATACACCTGATGGTTATATATATGCACAATAATACGATTATGATTTTCACTGAAATCGAAAACAGTTTTTCTGAAATATTTATTCTGTTTTTGTTTAAATATAATCCTTTTTGCACATACTCACCCCACTTTGTCCCACTGATATAGTATATGCCACAAGTTTTACCCTTAGAACTTAATTAAATAATTCCCTGCAATATTTATTAAGTCCATGAGCAATGGTTGTGCTTAGATTTTCCACAATTTCATCCACATCCTTTGGTGTTACAAACATCTGCTCTGTTTCCTCTGACAAAAGTTCTTCAAACAGCTGGTATTTCTCCTGCTCTGTATAATCTTCAAAAAGTTTTACCACGGAATTATTTTTAACTGAAGATAGAATTTTAATTAAATTTTCCATAGTGTCATTAACAATGGTAGCACCGCTTACTACCATGGGAACGCCAATGGCAATAACCTTTCGGTTTAATGACTCCTGATTTATTCCTTTCCTATGGTTACCTATACCTGACCCCGGAGTAATTCCCGTATCAGTAATCTGTATGGTTGTAGTTATTCTCCTTACATTACGGGCAGCTAATGAGTCAATAGCAATAACTAAATCAGGATTTACTTCATTTATAATCCCCTTAATTATGGAAAATGTTTCCATTCCTGTTTGGGAAAGTACCCCCGGAGAAACACAATATACTCCCTTTCCGATTTCTATTTTTTCCACGGTTTTAGGCCCTAATGCATCAGGAGTGGCATAAAGGTTTCCCAGCCCCACAATCAATACACTTTCAGGTCTCTGTTTTTCCATAATTGTTACGAGGTTGTCAGTTAATTCTTCAGCAATTTTCTTTCTGAAATCATCATCATTATCCTTTAACAGTTTAGTTTCCATTGTAACGTAACATCCCTCAGGCTTACCCATCTCACCAGCACCCTTTTCGTTAAATATATCCACTACCGTAGTAGTCATATGCATGTTTTCATCATATTTTTTATTTATTTTTACACCTTCAATTTCAACATTTTCCTTAAATCTTTCCCTCTCTTCCAGGGCTAAATCTGTATATATATTGTTATTTTCCAAAAAAGACATTTTCTTCTCCTACTAATTTAATACCTATAATTAGTTTAAGCATCTTTTAATGTTTTATTAATTATTTTTCAATAATACTATTGACATATTATTTTTCTTTTACTAAAATAATCTTTGATGTCTGCGTCGACGTCCGCATTTCCAGTGGCGCAGATAGATAACAGGATTTCCAATCTCTCTCAACGGAAATCTGAAACGTTAATAAGCGGAGGTATTAAAAATGGCTAATATTAAGTCAGCAAAGAAAAGGATTTTAGTTAATCAGACAAAGTACGAAAGAAACAAATCAGTTAAGTCAGCTGTTAAGACTGCTGTTAAGAAAGTTGAAGCTGCTGTTGAAGCAAACGACAAGGCTGCAGCTAACGAAGCATTAATCGCAGCTACAAAGCTTATTGAAATGGCTGGTTCAAAGGGGATTTTCCACAAGAACAATGTTGCCAGAAAAGTTTCAAGATTAACAAAATTAGTTAACACTATTGCATAATTAATTGCAACAAAAATAAGAGGCTGTTGTTTTTTCACTTGTGTTGAAACAACGGTCTCTTATTTTTTTCTTTTATTTACTATCTGCTTTTTCTGCTGTACTTAACTAAAAGCATTTCCACCCCTATATTTTCATCCAAGCGTCCTGATTTTATTAATTCTTCCGTACTTATACTTTCTGCCAGCCCTGCCTTAAGCTCCGAAACCGTAAAGTTTCTGCTTTGGGAAATGCTCTTAGATGCTATAAATCCCTGAACACCCATAGCTCCTGCTATTTGTTCTTTACTCATACCTCTGGCAGATAAATCCTTTGCCTGAAGAATAAGATTAAACTGTCTGCTTATCATAAACAGTATTCTCATAGGTGGCTCTTTTTCTGCTATAAGTTCATAATAACAGTCTAATGTTTTTTGCTGATTTTTTACGGATATGGCATCTATCATATCAAAAATTCTCACATTTAACTGCTTAATGCACACTGCATCAATATCATTTTTATTAATAACATTTTTGTCATAGGCATAACTTATAAGTTTTTCAATTTCCTGTGACAAAATATCCATATCTGTTCCCACATTAGCAATAAAATACGCCATGTCAGCCTTTGTTATCTTCTTTCCATTGTAGTCAAAAATTTTGGCAGCCCACACTTCAATATCCTTTTCGCTCTGGCGGTTTATTTCGCATATATATCCGTTTTTCTTTACTGCCTTATACATTTTGCTGCGCTTGTCCACGTCCTGCTCCACAAAGAGAAAAATGGTAGTTTCAGGAATTTTATCCATATACTCAGCCAACTGTTCTCCACCGGTTTTAAACAAACCTGACTGCTCTAATACAATAAGTCTGTACTTTGCAAAAAAAGGAAATGTTTCAGCATTATCAATAACTTCATTTATGTCAATGTTTTTTCCCTCATACAGGGCTAAATTCATTGTATCTTCCCCTGCTATTGCCTTAATAAGCTGATTTTTGTAGTTAAGCTTAAGGTATTCCTCTTCTCCGCAAATTAAATATGCATTTTTGAAATTTCCACTTTTAATATCCTGTGCTAATGTTTTCACTTCTTACCTCTGCCATTTTTTATTAAACTATGTAATATCTTACCTTTAATTCTTCATAACGTCAATTTCCATATTATTTTCCTTAGAAAAAATCTCTATCTCACCGGATAAATCCGTCCGTAAAATCTTTGAATTTAAACTTTTAAGCTTATTTATGGTTTCAGTCCCCGGATGTCCGTAACTGTTATCTTCCCCTACAGATATAACAGAATACGCCGGCATCACTTTTTTTAAAAATTCCATATCCGAAGAATATTTTGAGCCGTGATGTGCCACCTTAAGAATTGTATAGTTATTATCTATTTTATTTATAATGCTTTTTTCTATTTCTGCCGGGATATCCCCGGTAAACAACGCCGAAAAGTTTTCATATTTCAAGCTTAAAACTGTTGAATAATCATTTCTGTTATCAGATATATATTTCCCATCAGGATGAATACATTTAATTTCCACTTTGCCCAATTTCATAGTGTCTCCCTCTTTTATGTATAACACCTGTATTCCTTTTGTTTTTGCTGCTGTAAGTAATTCATCATATGCTTCATCCTCATAGGAAACATGGGGCATTACCAGATTTCTGATTGTCAGACCGTTTTCAGTATTCATATTTAGAATTTCTTCTATTCCACTTATATGATCCTTATCGGCATGAGTTATAACGGCATAATCAATAACCCCTGTACCTGATGCCTTTATGCAGGGAATCATTCTGTATTTAGCCACATTTTTTACATCACTGCTTCCTCCATCTATTATTATGGTGGTACCATCATCTGCCTTTATAAAAATTCCGTCTCCCTGTCCCACATCCATAAACTGAATATCAAGTCCTTTTGATGGTGTATAATAAATAAAAAATCCTGATAAAATACTTATTCCCATAACAGCCAGACGTATTTTAAAATCGAATTTTCTCTGCTTTTTCAAAATTATCTGACTGCTTATGACTTTCTTACCATTTTCATCAATCATCTCTTTTATATTGCAGTCTTTTTCGTAATTCTTTCTTACCAGTGTAAAACAAAACAGGAAAAATACAATCACCATGTAATATAACACTATGATCTTTATTGTCGGTTTTCCCACCACAATCACCGCTCCCGGTATTTTAAGAACATTTTCACATAGAAAAGTATAAACTTCTAATATAAGACACCCCGGTGTCAAGGCAGTTTTTCCCATTAAAATACTAAGAAATCCCATACCGCTTCCTGCTATCGCCGATATTACCACTATTCCCAACAGTGGAACCACGATAATGTTTAACATAAACGAATATGTCGGCAACTGGAAATAATTATATGCAATTACAGGATTCATAAATATTCCTATGCACAAACTAAGAACAATACTGTTGGCTATTTTGGATTTGATGTTTATTAAATAAACCACTTTAGGCCAGATTATGGTTATGGTAATCATGGCACAAAAAGACATTTGAAAGCCTGAATTAATAATTATAAAGGGATTATCTGCTAACAGAATAAGTGCCGATAAGGATATGGCTGTAATGTAATCATACTTTCTTCCTAAAATTTCTCCTATTAGTTTTAAAACAAACATCACGAATGCTCTTATGGTGGCAATTCCCATGCCTGATGTTATGGCAAATAATGTAACAACTGCTATGGTCAGGGCAGAAGACGTTGCAAAGGAAAATCTTTTTCGAAGCAGGCTATATAAAAACATACCAATTAAGCTTATGTGCAAACCACTAATTGCCAAAATATGGGCTATTCCCGATAAAGAATACAAATCCTTTATTTCCTGATCCAGTTCTGTCTTATCTCCCATAAGAATTGCAGAAAAAATTCCTGCCTTATTACCATACAACCACTTATCTTTCCCATTAGTATCACATAATTTTGAAAACATCCCTACAACATATTCCCTTAACGTACAAAGCTTATCTCTTAAGAAATCGTAATTATCATCTGACACATAATACTCTTTTACTGCTATTTTGGTTGTAATTCCAATGGATAAATAATACTTTTTGCTGTCAAAATTTCCTTTGTTACGGGCAACTTCAAACTGCTGAAATTTCCCCTTTAAATATATCTTATTTCCTATTTTTAAATCAGGTTCTGATTGAAAATAAGCAATAATATTTCCACACTCCCTATTATTAATTAAGGCATTTTTCAAATATACATTATAGCCGTACTGTGTTTTTAATATTTTATCAACACTTCCCTGACCTTCCCCCTCTATATTGCCTAACTTCCATGCCACATCCCGCTGTAACATTTTATTGTTAGTATTTAAAAAACCTAAAGAAATAAACAAAAAAATCACCACAAAAACACCTACATGCTTTTTTGTAATGATTTTTATAATAACCATTATTAAAATAACCGGTATAAAAACGGCTATGTTTAATTTTAAAACAGCTATTACCTCTCCAAGTACAAAGACCAATAACAACACAAAAATCGGTCTTTTCATAACTGTCTCCTATTAATTATCTAACTTTAATTTAGTAGTATCTTCCTCGCTTTCAATTAAATCAAGGTTCCTGATAAAAGGCTCTGATAGAGATATATTATTGTGATATTCTAACATTGCATCACCGTTGATACTTATCTGGACTTTGTGAATTTCATTTAGTCCAGATAAAGAATTTACTATAGAATATATAACTAATGTATCTGACACTGTGCTTTGCTCGTTTAAAAAGCTTTCGTCAAAATCTACATAACAGATATTGTTTGCAGTCATAACATTAACCGTCTTTATCTTATTAGAAAGTGTAGCTACATACCCTTTCTTCTTTGGTCCTCTGATTAACTGTTCCACAATAAACTGTTCCTTTGACTTTTCCCCATACTTAGCATTCATAAGCTTGTATTCCTTAAGCATATTACCCTTTTTATTGGCAAAATACAAAACAAAATCCGCTGTGGCATGAGTATTGGTTCCACCCCCTAAATCTGCCACGAAATCTGAGGCCTTCATTGTGCCCACAAGACTTCCGTCCTTTTGTCTTAAAGGTGCATCATTTACGGTAAATGCCACATAATCTATACCTTTTATCTGTGTTAATGTAAGTACCATTGCTGAGCGGCACAATACCTCCCTGTCAGCAGCCAACATGGAATATTCTTCTGAAAAATTAATTGTGGCAATTCTGTCAGTAATATCGTATCCGTTAATTTTAACCTTTTCAGGTACTGCCGCAGCTTCCCCATCCTGCTTACCATTTTGGGTTAATTTTTCAAGACATTCCTCCGTCAGCTTAGCAGTATCCTTTTGAGTTAATGTAACCCTTTCATTAACAAGTTTCTTTTTATCCAAATCAACATAATAAATCCTTGTACCTGTAGTTGCACTTTTTCTGCTTTCTCCACAACCTGCCAAAACCGCAACGGCAGCAATGCATACTACTAATAACATCATTATTGCTTTTTTATTTAACTTATGATTTTTCATATATTTACCTGCCATTTATGGAATATACTTAAGAGGAATTCTAACAGTAAAGGTAGTACCTTCCCCTTCTTTGCTGTGAATCTTTATGGAGCCATGGTGCTTAAGCACTATATCCTTTGTAATTGCAAGTCCCAGTCCTGTTCCTCCGGTTTCTCTCGACCTTGCCTTGTCCACTCTATAAAATCTGTCAAATACCCTCTTTTGGTCTTCCTCTGATATACCAATTCCGGTATCTGTAACCTTTAAATAAAAATACTGATGATCCGAGTTAAGGGATGCCGTCACAGTTCCGTCAGTATTATTGTACTTAATTGCATTCTCCACAAGGTTTGTTGCCACACTGGCAAATTTTATCTGATCTACATCAGCAATAACCGGTCTGAAACTTTCAAACACAAGTTCAATGTTTTTTGCCTCTGCAATAGGCTTTAATCTCTTTAACACAGCCTCTAATATTTCATTTATATTTACTGATGAAATATTAATTTCAATATCCTGCTTTTCTAATTTTACCAATTCCAGCAAGTCTGTAATAATGTCATTTTCCCTGTCAATTTCCTTACATATATCCTGGAGAAATTCCTGATATAATTCTTCCGGCATTCCCTGCTGACCTATGAGAGATTCAGCTAAAACCTTCATGGAAGTAATTGGAGTCTTTAATTCGTGGGATACATTAGATACAAATTCCTGTCTTGTTTTGTTCTGGGTATTCATTCTGTCTACAGTCTTTTGGAATCTCTCAGTAACCTCAACCACTTCAGAATAATCTCTCTTACGCTTATTAATTTCCTTTCCCTTAGAAATATTTTCAATATTATCCTGAACCCTCTTTAACGGTCTGCTAAATAATCCTGAGCACATCCATGCCAATACAAGGGCTAAAACTGTCAAAATGCAATCTACCATAACAGTGTATCTTTTTATTTTGTCACCATATGTATCCACATCTGCAATTGAATAATTAATATACAACGCCCCAATTATCTTTGATTTGGTTTTGCCCCCTGAATCCGGTGCGGTACTAACAAGAGGTATGGCAAACTCCACATATTGCTCTTTTAGATTCTTAACATATATATTCTCGCCATCTATACACTTCAAAACACTGTCCGAAATACTTGTTTTTCCGATTTCGCTACTGTCTGTATCCTTTAAAATGGTATATTGTCTGTTAATAATCTCAATTCTGCAATTATACTCTTTAGACAATTGTTCAATCTGGGTATCTACAATTTCAGACTTTAAATTTTCAATATACCCTTCACTTATAATGCTGTTTTTAAGCATTGTATTATTAGACTTAAATCTGTCTATCTGCTTGTCGGTATATCCGTTAATAGCCATAACCGCAATGAACACACTAAGCAGTATTGCCGGAATCATTACGGATACAGCTACAATCATAAACACTCTGAATTTTAAACTTTGAATACTTCTTACAAACCTGCTAACTGACTTTTTCTTCATTTAACTAACCCTGAAAATAATATCCCATGCCCCATTTAGTATGAACATACTCTGGTTTTGCCGGATTTTCCTCAATCTTTTCTCTTAACCTTCTTACATTTACATCAACAGTTCTTGCATCACCGGGATACTTTGACCCCCAGATAATGGTAAGTAACTGCTCTCTTGAGTATATTTTTCCCGGATTTTCAGCCAAAAGCTTTAATATATCAAATTCCTTAACAGTAAGTTTTATTTCAATGTCTTCTATGTACAAGCGCTTTGCTTCAATATCTAACTTCATCTTACCTGAAATAATAACCTTCGGCTCCTGTGGTACACTGACGCTTCTCTTTTTGTTTCTTCTTATAATAGCCTTAATTCTCGCTTTAACCTCTAATATATTAAAAGGCTTTGTAATATAATCATCAGCACCATATTCAAGACCTAAAATTTTGTCCATGTCATCCCCTTTAGCCGTAAGCATTATAATTGGCATATCAGAAAACTCCCTTACCTGCTGGCAAACCTCATATCCTGATAATATTGGAAGCATTAAGTCAAGAAGTACAATGTCATACTCCTTCTCCTTACACTTATCTACCGCTTCCTGTCCGTCATATGCACAGTCCACTTCGTATCCTTCCTGCTCTAAACTGAATTTCAGCCCTTTTACAATTAACTTTTCGTCATCAACCACTAAAGCCTTCATTTATTATCCTTTCTTAATTAGCCGTAATTTCATTACTTATTTTTTTAAACAGCGCATCCCCAATTCCCGAAACCTTCTTTATGTCCTCAATATTGGTAAAATTACCATTTTCATTACGGTACTGTATAATCGCCTTTGCCTTAGCTTCACCTATGCCGCTAAGTCCGGTAAGTTCTGCTACGTCTGCACTGTTAATATTAATCTTTCCTGAACCGGTTTTGTTATCATTATTTTGATTTTTTTCATTAGATATTAACTTTTTGTATTGTTTCTTAGTGATTATATTTATATTCTGGCTATCTGCCACTGTTTCTGCCTGATTAATATAGTCCTTCTTTGCTGCTTTAATCATTCCTCCGGCTTTTTCTATCACTTCAAATACCCTACTGCCTTGTTTTACTGCATAAACCCCCGGCTTTTTCACTGCTCCCGTAACATACACATACAAATCTTTAGCCTCTGTCGCAATCTCCTGCCTGGTTTTTGTTTCATTTTCACTTTCTAATGAAACACTGTTTTTGTTATTTTCACATCCGGAAAAAACCACTAAAAAAAATAACGTTAAAATGCCAATTACAACTAATGCTGTATATTTTTTATTTAATTTATTAAACATTCATCCTCCTATTGGAGTTTCCCCATGAACGCATATAATATAATTATACAAAATATAAAAAAGTTAGCAACATTCAAATTGAACAATTTTAATATTTTTTATCGGTGAAAAATGTAAATTCCTACAATTGCCACTAAAGCACCTACTAATTTGCTCCATTCAAAACCTGTTTTTTCAACTCCAAACAATCCAAAAACCTCAATAAGATATGCCACTACTATCTGTGAAATTACTATTATCATTACCGCCTGAGCCGGCCCTAAGCTATCCATGCTTTTAATTACCGTTAAAGTAATAAATGCTCCTATAACGCCTCCTAACAGCATATACTTGTTTTCCATTTGAAACATTCCCGTAACATTTTGTTTTCCGGTTATAAACCATGCTATTACGCAAACAAAAAAAGCAGTCAGCTGTACCCACGAATTGGCGGCCCATACACTACTGCTTTTTGTAACTTCTGTATTAAAAACACCCTGAATACTCATAAGTGCTCCTGAAATTAATGCTATTATAAATCCCCACATAACTACTCTCCTTAAAACTTAATAGTTATATGATTACCGGATTTTTCTACATTATGCATCTTTTTCAATTTTTGTAAATTCAATGGAAATAACAGTTCCCTGACCTATTTCACTTTTAATCACAATTTCAGCATTATGCTGTTCTGCTATATGCTTAACTATTGCAAGACCAAGTCCCGTTCCTCCTGTTTTCTTTGAACGTGCCTTGTCAACTCTGTAAAATCTTTCAAAAATACGCTCCTGCTCCTTTGGGGCAATTCCTATTCCATCATCCTTTACCCTTAAAATAATCTTACTATCCTTTTCAAACACTGAAACCCACACATGGCCCTTTGGCTTATTATATCTGATGGCATTGTCACAAAGATTATATAAAATCTCCTGAATCATATTCTGATTTCCATAAATAATACAATTCTTTTCTATATCCTTAGCAAGAAGGGTTATTTTATGCTTTTCAGCATGCATTTGTAACATTTCCACACAATTTTGTGCTTCATCACTTAAATCCACCGGAGCCTTTTCCATATTTCCATCCATAACATCTAACTGAGACAATTCAATGATGTCATTAATTAGTGATAAAAGTCTGTTAGCACTCTTATGTATTTCACTGGCAAAATGTTTAATATCTTTTTCCTTTGCTATTCCTGTTTCAATAAGTTCAGCATATCCGGAAATAGCTGCTAACGGTGTCTTTAGTTCATGGGACACATTTGCCGTAAAATCCTGTCGCATATTGGCACTTTTCTTCAACGCCTTATGCTGGCTGTGAATTTTGTCAAGAAACGGCTGGATTTCCTCATAACTTTCTAATACCTGATCATCGTCTAAATGTTGAGCCATTTGCTCAATAGGTTCCACCAATCTCTTTGCCAAAAGCTTTGATGCCACAAGACAGATAACTACCGTAAGTAACATTTCTGCCATAAGTATTGGCAAAATGTTAAAGCAGAACTGCCAGATACTTAAAACTTCCTTTGCAACTCTGATAACTCTTCCGTCACTCATTTTTTCCGCATAATAATACGTGGTTTTATCAAGGGTACTGGATTTTCTTTTTGCCTCTCCACTTCCCTTTTCTAAAGCCTCATGAACTTCAGGACGATTTCCATGATTTTCCATGGTTCCAATATCAGCATTGCTGTCATATATTACCTTTCCGTCACTATCAATAACGGTAATTCTCAAATTGTCAATTTGAGGATCAAAATCCTTTTCCACATATTCCAAAACAGCTTCCGTTGATTTTAAAATATGAACGTGGGTTTTCAAGTCCTCCATTACCTGTTCGCTAAACAATCCGTGAAAAACTACAACTGTAATACACATTGTAAGCAACATCATGGCAACAGAAATACTTGTCATTCTTGAATATAATTTCTTTTTCACTCTATCTGTCCTTTCTGTAATTCAATGTATATCCCACATTTCTTACAGTCTGTACTAATGCTCCCTTGTCACCCATTTTTTTTCTCAATGTCTTTATATGCATATCCAGAGTTCTTGATTCCCCTTCATAATCAATTCCCCACACACGGTCTAATATCTGTCCACGCTGAAGGACAATTCCTGAATTTTGCATAAGCATTTTTAATAATTCATATTCCTTAAAAGTAAGTTCACATGGATTTCCATCAATGGTAACCTGATGTTTTGCATCATCAAGAACAATCCCCTCAAACTCCAGATTCATGGCGGCATCATCTAAACCTGCCCGTCTTAACACTGCCTTAACCCTTGATATAAGTTCCATTATTCCAAAAGGCTTGGTAATATAATCATCTGCCCCCTGATCTAATCCCTTAACCTTATCCATTTCAGTAGTCTTTGCAGTAACCATTATTATCGGAATCTTTGCAGTGCCTGCACCTGTTCTCAAATCCCTGAGTATGCTTAAACCGTCTCTGTCCGGAAGCATAACATCAAGAATAACCAAATCAGGATATTCAGCCTTTATTTTTTCTTCAAAATCCTTTGCATTTTTAAAAATCTCCACACTATATCCTGCATTTTTCAGTGCGAATTGCTCGATTTCTGCAATATTCTTATCATCTTCTACTATATATATTTTCTGCATTCTGTTCTCCCTGCGAAATTATAAACAGTGTTTTATTTTTTTTCAGGAAGTATTGAGTATGCGATATTTATGGCGTGGTCCGCAATTCTCTCATATCCTATAATCAAATCCGTAAATATAAGACCTGATTCAATGGAGCATTTGCCTGCTGCCATTCTTTCCACATGATCTTCCTGCCAATCTATCTTCATCTGATCAATAGTATCTTCTAATTTATTAATTTCCTCAAAAGTAGAATCATCCTCTTTAACGAAAATTTCTCTGGCTTTTTCAAAAATTTCAATAACCTTGTCATACATAACTTTCAGTTCATTAATTCCATCCGGAGAAAACTCTATCTTCTGTTTTTTCTCCTTTAAGGCATCATCCATTATGTTGACAGCATGGTCACCAATTCTTTCTACGTCAATAATAACATGGAACAGTCCGCCTAAACGTTCCCTGTCTTTTAAAGGGAGATCATATCTGTTAGCACTAACCATATATTCGGTTATTCCATGACTTAAATAATCTATATATTTCTCTCTTTTATATACTTCTTCTGCTGTTTCGTATTTTTTATCAATAAGTGCTTCCGATGCCAGCTTTAAGTTAGTTTCAACCATTTCTGACATTCTCTCAATTTCCTGAACCACTTCAACCAATACAGTAGCCGGAGTTCTTGCACCTGATGTTCCAATAAACTTAAGAATCATTTCATCCTCGTCATGCTCTTCACCCGGTTTTGCGTGAATAACCTTTCTTGATAACTTAATCAGAAGATTTGAGCATGGAAGAAGAATTACACACTGAGCTGTTTTAAATATGGTATCTGCGTTAGCAACAAATCTCTTGAAATTTTCTGCTCCGCTTATGGCAAACACTCCATTTATAACATGTTCCCCTGCAAAAATAAGAATAATTGAAAATACAACAAGTCCTACCACATTAAACATTAAATGTATAAATGCCGCTCTCTTGGCATTTCTGCTGGCTGACATTGCCGCCATAACAGCCGGAGTACATGAACCGATATTTGCTCCTAAAATAAAGAAAAGACATGGCAATGGTTCCACAAGTCCGGCTCCTGCTAAAAGAACCAGAACGCTTACCGTAACTGATGAACTTTGTAATATTGTTGTAACAATTAATGCTGTAATAACAGCTATAACCGGATTGTTAAGTGCTTCAAACAACACATCAAACTGATGAAATTCAGGTACATGCTGTAATGCATCTGTCATAAAATTAATTCCTAAAAACAATGAACCAAATCCGAATATTACTGCGGCAATTTTATCTAATAACGGTTTCTTGAAAAAAGAAAGAATAACTGCTCCAATAAAGATAATAAAAGGTGCCACTGCAGTAAGCTTTAATGATACTAACTGGGATGTTATTGTTGTTCCTATATTAGCACCGAAAGTTATGCCAACAGACTGCCCTAATGTCATAATTCCTGCGTTTACAAAGCCAACTTCCATAACTGTTGTAGCTCCTGATGACTGTATAAATGCAGTAAATAAAGCTCCAAATACAACTGCCTTATATTTGTTTGTGGTACATCTGTTAAGTATGCCACGTAGCTTCTGTCCTGCTGCCTGCTGTAAACTGTCACTCATGTATTTCATACCAAAAAGAAACAGCGCCAGACCACTTAGTAAATCCATTACTAAATTCATCATTGTGTAATCCATAATGTCTTATCTCCTATGCAATGTTAATTTCTAAATTATTTTAATTACATTCCTATACAGAATAGTACCTTAACATTCCTATGTAAAGTCTATGTAAAATTTTAACATAAATTTTACATAAAAACCAGAAAAAAAGAGTGTCAAAGTATTTAAACCCTGATACACTTTCTTAATTACTATTATATACATTCTTTTAGAATATTAATCATTTCATCAACATTTTCTTTTGTTATAATAAGTGGTGGCAATAATCTAAGTACATTTCCCGCTGCTGAAATAACCAGCAGTCCTTTTTCTATTGCCTTGTTAATTGTATCTCCCACAGGTGTTTTTAGAACCAGTCCCTGCATTAAACCTTTTCCACGTCTTAAAACAATATTTTTATTTTCATTAACCAACTCATCCAGTTTTTCCTCCAAATAAGCGCCTACATTTTTTACATTTTCAAGGATATTTTCTTCCTCATATATGTCAAAAACTGCATTAACTGCTGATGTAACAAGAGGATTTCCACCGTAGGTTGTTCCATGGTCTCCAGGCACTAAAGAGTTGCAGCATTTCTTTCCTGCCACAAAGGCTCCAACAGGCACCCCGCATCCCAATGCCTTAGCAGATGCGATTATGTCAGGCTTTACATTATAATTCTGAAATGCAAACATTTCTCCTGTACGACCCATTCCACACTGAACCTCATCACAAATCATTAAAATATCCTTTTCATCACATATTTTTCTGATTCCTTCAATAAATTCCTTATCAGCAGGATAAATACCGCCTTCACCCTGAACAGGTTCTAAAATAATGGCACATGTTTTATCATTTACTAATGCCTTTACACTGTCTAAATCATTATATTCAGCAAACTTTATACCTGAAATCATAGGGCCAAAAGGCTTCTGATAATGCTCATTTCCCGTAAGTGCCAAAGCTCCCATGGTTCTTCCGTGGAATGAATGTCCCATGGCAATTATTTCATGATCTGACTTTCCATCACGGTCATAAGCATAACGTTTTGCCATTTTTAATGCACCCTCTATGGCTTCTGCACCACTGTTTGTGAAGAATGCCTTTTCAAGCCCTGAAGCCTTAACTAATTTTTCAGCTGCTAAAACTGCCGGCTCATTGTAAAACAAATTAGATGTATGCATTATTTTATCAATCTGTGATTTAATTGCATCTGTATATTTTTTATTTCCATAGCCTAAGCTGGCAACACCTATTCCCGATGCAAAATCCAGATATTTTTTTCCATCTGCATCATAAATATACACACCCTTTGCCTTATCCATTACGATTTTATATCTGTTATATGTGTGTACAAAATATTTGTCTCCAAGCTCCATATATTCCTGTGTTGTCATTTTCTTCTCCTACTTTCCTAATTCAGTATCTGTATAAAACTTTTCCTGTTCATCATCTAAAATTGCTGTTCCAATACCTTTGTTGGTAAAGATTTCAAGCAAAATACTGTGAGGTATTCTTCCATCTAAAATATGTACTCTTGATACTCCGTTTTTAATGGCTCCCATACAGTTTTTAATTTTTGGAAGCATTCCACCTGCAATTATTCCATCATCAATAAGCTTTTGTGCCTCTGAAACAGTCATTTCAGATATAACAGATGCTGCATTATCAGGGTCCATGTAAACCCCTTCCGTATCTGTTAAAAATGCAAGTTTCTCTGCCTTTACAGCTTCTGCTATGGCACTGGCAGCATCATCAGCATTAATGTTATATCCGTGGAAGTTTTCATCTAAACCAATAGGACATACGATAGGAAGGAAATCCTTTTCTAACAAATCTAATAAAATATCTGTATTTACCTTTGTAACTTCTCCTACATATCCTATATCTTCTCCTTCAGATAATTTCTTTTTAACTGTTAAAAGTCTTCCATCTTTACCACTTATTCCAATAGCTCTTACCCCTAACTGTTCCACTATCTGAACAAGTTTTTTGTTTACACTGTTAAGAACCATTTCTGCTGCATCTAATGTTTCATCATCTGTTACACGCAAACCATTAATAAACTTTGTATCCATTCCCAATCTGTCAATATGACGGCTGATTGCCTTTCCGCCGCCGTGAACAATAATAGGTTTAAAGCCTACTAACTTTAACAATGTTATGTCCTGAATAACACTTGTCATAAAATCCTCGTCAAGCATGGCACTTCCGCCATATTTTACAACAATAATCTTTCTGTTAAATCTCTGGATATAAGGCAATGCTTCAATAAGAACATCTCCTTTCTCTATCCATTTTTCCATATGTAAATTCTGCTGTCCCTTCATTAACATTACCTTTTGCCTCTCTTCTTCCTTTTTTATATTAACTTCTGTAATCCGCATTAATGCTTACATATTCATGGGTTAAATCACATCCCCATGCCGTAGCTTCATATTCTCCCATTTTCACGTCTGCAATAGCTGTAACTTCGTTTTCTGAAAGAATCTTTGTGGCAACCTCTTCACTGTAATCTGTTGCCATACCATTTTCTACTATCTTGATTTTTCCTGCTTTGCTTTCAAAATAAATATCTACAATGTCAGGATTAAATTTTGCATTAGAATATCCCATTGCGCACAAAATTCTTCCCCAGTTTGCATCATGACCATAAATTGCAGCCTTTGTAAGACTTGAAGTTACGATTGACTTTGCAAGGGTAACTGCCTGTTCCTTACTTTCTCCGTTAATAACTTTAACTTCAAAAAGTGCTGTGGCACCTTCCCCGTCCCCTGCAATTTTCTTTGACAAATAAACATTTACCTCATGAAGTGCTTCCACAAATTTGTAATAATCCTCATCCATAACCATAATGGTTCTGTTGTTTGCCAGTCCGTTTGACAAAAGCAGTACCGTATCGTTAGTTGATGTGTCTCCATCAACAGATACCATATTAAATGTATCTTTTATATCTTCACTTAATGCATGATAAAGTAAATCCTTTGAAATTCTTACATCCGTTGTGATAAATCCAAGCATTGTACACATATTTGGATGAATCATTCCTGAACCTTTACACATTGCACCTATTTTACATTTTTTCCCGCCAATTTCAAATTCAAAAGCAATTTCCTTTGGCATTGTGTCAGTAGTCATTATTGCCTGGGCAGCCATATGACCACCTTCCTCTGTTTCATCCAGTGTTGGAGCTAAAAGTCCTATTCCGTTGACAATTTTGTCCATTGGCAACTGGGCTCCAATAACACCTGTAGATGCCACTAAAACCTCATCCTTCTTTATGTCAAGTGCATCTGCCGTAGCCTGTGCCATCTCTTCACAATACTTCATACCCTGTTCTCCTGTACAGGCATTGGCAACACCACTGTTACATACAACTGCATGTACAAAAGGTGAACAATAAATAATATCCCTATCCCATTTAACCGGGGCAGCCTTAACCTGATTAGTAGTAAAAGTACCGGCAGCCACACACGGGGTTGCACTATAAATCATTGCCATATCTTTTTTCTTTGGATTTCCCTCTTTGATTCCTACTCTAAGTCCCATTGCAGCAAATCCTAATGGAGCAGTAACTCCGCCTTTAATCTTCTTTAACATTGTATATCCTCCTTATGGGAACATAGGAACCTGCTTCAGTCCCTCATTCTCTTCTAATCCAAATAATAAATTCATGTTCTGGACAGCCTGACCTGCAGCTCCCTTTATAAGATTATCAAGGGCACCCATCATAATAATTCTGCCTGTTCTTTCATCTATTTTAAAGTTTACGTCAACAAAGTTGCTTCCTTCTACCCACCTTGTTTCAGGGCACACATCTTTATCTAATACTCTTATGAAAAATTCATTTCCATAATACTTGTCATATATTGCCCTGACTTCATCATATGTAACTTTCTTTTTAAGGTTAGCATATGCAGTTACCAAAATTCCTCTCTGCATTGGAACAAGATGAGGTGTAAAGTTAATAATCACTTCTTCACCTGCTGCGTAACTTAACTGTTCCTCTATTTCCGGTGTATGTCTGTGGGTAGTTACCCCATACGCCTTAATATTTTCATTTACTTCACAGAAAAGATTAGGAACCTTAGCTCCTCTTCCGGCTCCTGATGTACCTGACTTTGCATCCACTATAATGGATTTCGGATCAATTAATCCTTCCTTAGCTAACGGATAAATCGAAAGAATACTACAGGTTGTATAACATCCCGGATTGGCAATAAGTCTTGCCCCTTTAACTTTATCTCTGTTTATCTCACAAAGTCCATACACAGCTTCATCAATAAACTGTGGACTCTGGTGCTTTATTCCGTACCATTTTTCATATGTAGCAACATCTTTTATTCTGAAATCTGCACTTAAGTCTATTATCTTAACTTTATTTAAAATTTCTTCGGTAACTAATGAGCCACACAATCCCTGAGGTGTAGCTGTAAATATCACATCAACTTCATCTGCAAGTTTCTCCATATTATCATCGAGGCATTTGGCATCAACTATTTTAAACATATTTCTAAATACGTCTCCGTAGTTTTGATCCACATAGCTTCTTGAACCATACCATATTACTTCTGCTTCCTTATGCTGCTGAATAAGACGTACTATCTCAACTCCCGCATATCCCGTAGCACCAATAATTCCTACTTTAATCATCACAAAACCTCTCTTTTTTATCAATTACTCTGATATGATATTTTAGTCTTTTCATTATTAAAATACAAGTCCAAGCTTCACATCCTGGCATATTATACACCCATCCCAGAAATTATGCAAGTTTTATACACAACTTTCATAAATTATTCATATAATCTCATTTTTTTCTTGATTTTTATGCATCCATGATGTATAGTATCAGATGTTAGAGTTATGTCTTTGATTTAGACATTTAAAATAAGAAAATATATTGGAGGATTTGTAAAATGGCAAAAGAAAAAGTTGTTTTGGCATATTCAGGCGGACTTGATACTACAGCTATCATCCCTTGGTTAAAGGAAAATTATGATTATGACGTTGTTTGCTGTTGTGTAGACTGCGGACAGGGAAATGAATTAGACGGACTTGATGAGAGAGCTAAATATTCAGGTGCAGCTAAATTATACATAGAAGATATTACAGATGAATTCTGTGATGATTACATTGTTCCATGTGTACAGGCAGGTGCAGTTTATGAAAACAAGTATTTACTTGGTACCTCAATGGCAAGACCGGGTATTGCAAAAAAATTAGTTGAAATTGCAAGAAAAGAAGGTGCTGTTGCTATTTGCCACGGTGCTACAGGAAAGGGAAATGACCAGATTCGTTTTGAGCTTGCCATTAAAGCATTAGCTCCTGATATTAAAATCATTGCTCCTTGGAGAGATGATAAGTGGACAATGGATTCCCGTGAAGCTGAAATTGAATATTGTAAGGCTCATGGTATTCATCTTCCATTTGGAACAGACCAAAGCTACAGCCGTGACCGTAACCTCTGGCATATCAGCCATGAAGGTCTTGAACTTGAAAATCCGGCTAACGAGCCAAATTACGACCACCTTTTAGTATTAGGTGTTACCCCTGAAAAAGCTCCTGATGAAGGTGAATATGTTACAATGACTTTTGAAAAAGGTGTTCCTACATCAGTCAACGGAAAGCAGATGAAGGTATCTGATATTATACGTGAATTAAACAGACTTGGTGGAAAACATGGTATCGGTATTGTAGATATTGTTGAAAACCGTGTTGTAGGTATGAAGTCCCGTGGTGTTTATGAGACTCCCGGTGGAACAATTCTTATGGAAGCTCATAAACAGCTTGAAGAATTAGTTCTTGACCGTGATACAATGAATGCGAAAAAAGATATGGGCAACAAAATGGCACAGATTGTTTACGAAGGAAAGTGGTTTACTCCTCTTCGTGAAGCTGTACAGGCCTTTGTTGAATCAACTCAGGAATATGTTACAGGCGAAGTTAAATTTAAACTTTACAAAGGAAACATCATTAAAGCCGGAACAACTTCTCCATATTCATTATACAGTGAAAGTCTTGCATCATTTACAACAGGTGATTTATATGACCACCACGATGCTGAAGGATTTATCACATTATTCGGTCTTCCTTTGAAAGTCCGTGCAATGAAAATGCAGGAAGTAAAAAATAACAATAAATAATATTTGAGAATTCGGTTTGGATTTTCCCATGAAAAACATTCCGTTTTCAAAAAAAAACAGGACTAATCAGTACATAATACCGGTAGTCCTGTTTTTTATTATATTCCACAGTATTCTTTTAATCTACCTTTTCAATCGCACTAATTTTTTTCTTTGCTGTAATAAATATTCACTCCAATTATTATAAAATAAATTGTTTTCTTTATCCAACTCATTTTTCGAAGGTATGTAACTAACAACCTTTTTCATTGATTCTGGAAATCCAAAATCATCATACACTACTTCAATAACTGTAGCAGGGTTTTCGAAGATTTGTTTGTTTTCATACAAATAATTCATAACAGCATAAAGTATTTTATCTTTTGCTTCTTGTCTTTCTTCAACTGTTGTTCGTTCAACAAATTTATTTATATAGTTTTCTATTATTTCTTCTCGAATCAACTCATTTGCCTTTATACACGCCAATTCTATTATTAAATCATCACTTTGATCCAGTTCCATTAAATGCACGGCATATTCAACTGCTGCTTCAATATCAAAATAATCATTTTCTATTGCAAACATAATGTCTGCCCAATTTATCTGAACTAACCGCAGAGCATAGGTAACAGGTATTTTAATTGAAAGCGAATTTGTAGGGCAAGTACTGTTAACTATCAACTCATCTATTATTTCATTTCGCATAGTTTTATCAATATATCACGTGTATTTTCCCTGTATGCTCCATATATTGCTTTTCTCATATACTTTGGGATAAATACTATGTGATACTTACACATCATTTGTCTTATTTGCCATTAAAATCACCTTTCCTTTCGTTTATAATCGGCTTGAACAACCTTATTATAAATGGAAATGTGATTTTTTGTATAACATCTACCGCGCACCCGCATAGCGGGTGGTTTATGTTTCGCACGCTTTGCGGACTCAACAGGGGCACGACCCATAAGTTAAAACTCACTAGTCTCCTGCTATGCAGGTGGCTAGTGAGTTTTAAACCAGCAAGGCACAACATTTTATGATATTATAAATGTTGCATCTTACTTACAACTTGTTATTTAACACTTTCATTCTTTATTTTTTACTCATCAAATCCAACAAATGTAGTATAAATTAACTTTCTTTTCCAAGATTTAATGTCGGGCATATGCTCTTTTACAAAATATATCGTCTGATAAGTGAATTTTCTTTCTCCCTTTTCTCCACAACAATATATGCATATTCGACCTGACTCTTTTTCTATTTTTGATACTTGCCCTATCTTGTAACGAAAAATCTCCTTATTAGTAACAATCTCCACTGTTTCACCATTCACTAAATGAACCCCTATTACCATATTTTGATAATGTCTAAAAAGAAAGAGCATTATTCCTCCCCCCATTTCTATCGCCAATATACACAAAAGAACAATTTTCCACTTTCCTTCACATATATTCATTACCATTGCCGGCACCAATACAATCGTTAAAAAGATACATACTAAGATATTTACTATTTTAATATGTTTAAAAAATTTTTTTCCAATATTCATAACTAATATATCCTTATATTTTTATTATTATATACACGAATCGTTTTTTTCATCGCATAAATATATATATTGGTATATTGAGAATATTTTGTCACTTTAACTTTAGCACCTATATGAGATTTTGTTACTGATGTCCCATTTTTTATACTAGATAATTTCCATTTAACTATTGTCCAAGTCCATCCACCTTTAACTTGCCAATACGGAATAGGTGCAAAAGATGCTCCATAACCAACACTTGCTGAAAATCCATTTCCATTTTGTGATAGTTCTGCAGCTCCTGAACCAGATAGATGTATACCAACACTAAACGATGCTCCTGTTGACAAACCAATTCCATTTAAGCTATTTACATTCTTCTTTTTAGGATAATACGCAAGATAACCACTAATATATGCAGACGCATTAGTAATACAAAGTACTCCAAATGCAAGTGTTACTGATAAATTTGTTCCATCATAATTTACACCCACCATAACATAAAGTCCTAATACAAAGGCAGCACCCAACTCAATTCCTGCTGAAACTACCCAATATCCACTAGGGTCAATATATTTTATTGGATTATTATTACAATAAACATATAAATTATCTTTAAATATACTTCCTTCATTAATTCCTATAATTTCCGTATCATCTGCATTAACAAATCTACAAATATTAGTATCATAATATCTGCTCTGCAGATAATAAAATCCCGTCTCTTCATCCCTGTAATAACTTCGATATGTTATATGATTTAATGCGTATGCAGTCTCATTTCCTTCATAACATACCGTGTCAGTTATATTTCCCCACGCATCATATGCATAAGTAGCGATTTCTGTCCCTCTTGCATCCAGAAGTCCGATGACATCTCCCTGAAGATTTTTCTCATAGTATACCCTTGTCTTCTTCAGGCTGTTATCCATTTCACTTATCTGGCTGTACTCAAAACCGATAACGCTGTCATTGCTGTCATAAAAGTACCAGACATCATATGCCTTTTCCGTTGCCTTGTAGGTCACTATATGTTACGCCATCATATCCCCTCACTACTCCGTATTTCATAAGCAACTCATCATATTCTTTCAATATGCTTCGTTCATCTTTGTATATTTCCTGCCTTCTTTTTTCTAAAAAATCAATTAGTTGATTACTTTTCATACCTGACATCCACTCCTTTTATGACTTTGCCTGTATGTATCTTATAGCCTCAGCGCATTTTCCAGATTTCATCATTTTCTCTGATTAAATTATACACTTAAGCTCCACTAACCTAAATATACAACGCCCTTTATTCAATTCATATATGGATACCCGCTAAAGTCAAATGATACAAATTCCAGTTTAACGTATTTTTTCCCTTCTCTGTCACGATAGAAGTGATTTTTCTCATCTACATATGAAAATAAATTTCCAACATTTAGTACAACTTAATAACTAACCATTTCACTATTTAATTTTAAATGATTTTGTTTTTACAAACTTAATTTTGTACTTTCCTCTAGACAAATTCTTTCCAAAGAATTTTTTCCATTTTAATTTTACAGTAACGCTTTTGCCACTCCCCGCCACTATCGTTTTACAGAACACTGCTTTCTCACTGAATTTCACTTTTTTCCATTTATTCTTTCCATGTTTCTTTAAAACAAACAATTCTGAAAAATAGAAATCTTTTTTCCCATTATTTTTAATCTTAATTTTAATTTGTTTTTTTGTAGCCTTTAATACTTTAACTGTTACTTTCCTGCTACTCGTTGTCATGTTTGTTTTATCCGACCCGGCATAAACGTTATTTACGTTATATGCATTAAATATTAGACCACTAAACATTATCAATATAACAATCAAATATTTTTTCATTTTATGCTTGCAATATAATTTTTTATACATTACGTTCCCCTTTCTTCAAAAAATCAATTGTAACCATTTGATTCGATTTCTTAGCTCTTCTTTTACTATTTCAAATTCATTTTTTAATATAATTTTCTCCAATTAATTATGCCCCTCAATACCATATATTACCGCTCTCATCTGATAAACCTATTATACCATCCCCCCGAAGATTTTTCCCACTAAAATAATTCTTTCCTGTATTTTATTGAATCTTTTTCTGTAATTTTCCGAATTACCCTGCATGGATTACCTGCTGCAAACACTCCTTCCGGAATATCTCTGGTAACCACACTTCCTGCTCCAATAATGGCACCTTTTCCTATGGTAACGCCACCACACACTGTTACATTTGATGCAAGCCAGCAACCGTCTTCAATATTAATTGGTGCCGCATATTCTTCATCATATGGTGTGCCATCTTCCTTAAACTTAACTTTACGCTCTTCTATTAACATTGGATGAATTGGTGTTGCCAATGTACAGTTAGGCCCCATTAACACATCATTGCCTATAATAACCGGACAGCAATCCAAAACCACCAGATTAAAATTAACAAAACAATTTGTTCCAAAGACAGTATTTACTCCATAATCAAATTGTACCGGTCCCTGAATGGCTGTGCCCTTTCCCATATTGGGCAATAATCCTTTTAGTATCTCCTCTCTTTTTTCCACTTCATCTTCATATGTATCATTATAATCCTTTGACAACTTATGGGCATTTGTACGCTTCATTGCAAGAACCTTATCTGATGAATCATAAATCATGCCTCTAATCATCTTTTCTTCTTCTGTCATCCTAACACTCTCCTACGACTTTATTGAACCACCCCATCCTTAATATGTATGGTTCTGCCACACATCTGTGCGACTCTTTCATCATGAGTTACAATTATAACCGTTTTCCCCTGATTATTCAATTTAAGAAATACTTTCATTATTTCCTCGCCTATTTTGCTGTCTAATGCCCCTGTCGGCTCATCTGCCAAAATTATTTCCGGGTTATTAACTAATGCTCTGGCAATTGCCACCCTCTGCTGCTGACCACCTGATAACTGTCCCGGTTTCTTGTTTTCGTGATTTTTCAATCCAACCTTTTCTAAGATGTCAGAAGAACTTTTATCCATTACTTTTTTACTGATTTTTTCCTTACCCTTTTTGTAAATATTTGAAAATATAAGACTCATTTTTACGTTTTCTTTTGCAGATAATTCTTTTATTAAATTAAAATTCTGAAATACAAAACCTATTTTTTCATTTCTAGCCATTGCCAATTCATTATTGCTTAATTTTGACGCTTCTATCCCGTCCAACATATATTCTCCTGAATAATTATTATCTAATAATCCCAGAACATTAAGCATTGTTGATTTTCCCGAACCTGATGGTCCCATAATGGCTACCATTTCACCCTTTTCAATGTTTATAGAAATATTTTTTAATATTTGTTGTCTGCTTTCTTTTTCTCCAAAGAATTTATTAATATTTTTTAACTCAATTATATTCATTTTACTTGCCTGCTCCTTCGTTTATAAGTTCTACCGGTTCCTGACCTGCAATTTTTCTCATAGGTAGCAACTCACATACAACCATGCATACAATCATAACGAGCAGTGTAATTGCCACATTTTCTAATGTTATTTTAAAGCCCTCAGATGCCATAAAGAATGTTACTGCAAGACTCCCTGCTATAGAGATTACAAAACTAATGAAAAACATAACCATACCTTCCCCTAATGTCATAATAAGCAAATGTTTTTTTGATAATCCCATGGCATAATGAATACCAAATTCCCGTTTTCTTAGCACCAGATTAGACAATATTGTTCCAATTGTTCCTAACAATGACAAAACAATAATTATAATTGCAAATATCATTGTAGCTAAAATAACTGTTTTCTGTTTATTGTAATATTGTTCAATCTGACTTTCCAGGCTAATAAACTGTATGTTTTTTCCTACATTTTCATATTCATCTGATAATCTGTCCTCAATATTCTCCATATCGCTATTTGCCTTGATTAAAACATTATTCTCATAAGCCAAATCAGAAAAATCTGCTATTTTAGGAAATACCATAAAATCTTCTTTATTTTTAATAGTATCCGAAATACATGTGGCATTCCCTGTAAATATATAAGAATTTTTATCTGCAACAGCCACTACCATAATAGTGGCATTATATGTATCCTCATCTATCATATATTCTATGTTATATTTTTCATTAAGCTTATATTTATCCCTTAATGAATAACTAACAATAACAGGAATAACATCATCGTCATTGTAATTTACCAATTTTTCTATGTTGCCATCCTGAAATTTCCACTTTGCCATATTGATAAAATCTTTATTTACCATAATAGCATTGTCAACCATATTATTTTCATCATAAACACTAATATTGTCTAAAATACCGATAGAGACATTTGTATCACTTTTTATTTCGTCATATATGGTGCTGTATTTATCTTTTTGAGTTTTTGGTGGCTCCTTTCCTACAACTTCTCCGTCCTCTTCGTCATCACTTTCATCCTCTGTAACTGACATTTGCACCGTATCTGAATCCATAATTGATTCAATGTTTCTTCTATATTCCAAAACCTGCTGCACCATACAAATACTTAACAGCAAAGAAAAAAATGCAATTGAAAACTGAATTATGTTAAGGACACTTTTTTTCTTATGAATCTTAAAACTTTTCAAAATAATGCTAATCATATTTCCTCCTAATAATATGTAGTGCCCCCTCCCTTCGGTCAGCGGCATTTCGTCGGAAACATCCTAAAAAATGAACTTCGTTCATTTTGTTTCCCCTTCGTAATATGTAGTGCCCCCTCCCTTCGGTCAGCGGCATTTCGTCGGAAACATCCTGAAAAATGAACTTCGTTCATTTTGTTTCCCCTTCGTAATATGTAGTGCCCCCTCCCTTCGGTCAGCGGCATTTCGTCGGAAACATCCTGAAAAATGAACTTCGTTCATTTTGTTTCCTCCTACTCACATGAAATAACTTCTATTGGGTTAAACATAACACTTTTACGAACTATTAAAAGCGCTGAAATAACCCCACATAATGCGGATACTAATATTGCTAATAAAAGATTTGTAAAGGATAAATTGATATTCACACCATAACTTACAAGCATAGATTTGAAAAGCACATTAATTACAAACTGAATAAACAAAGCTAATATTGCGCCCATTGAAGAAATCATGGTCATTTCCACAACAACCCACTTTATAATGAATCCGTTTAATGCTCCCATTGCTTTCATAATTCCTATTTCTTTTTTTCTTTCCATCATCCAATAATTCATAAGATTAATAATATTAATTATTGCGATAAAAAATACCAGACACGATGCTATGGCTGTAATAGCTATGGAATTGTCTAATGAACTTCCATCTATATTCCTTTCCATTTCCTCATATACTATTTCAACACCATAATTACTTAACTTCTGTTCAATATCACCAAATTCATTAATAAATTCATCTTTTCCATTTTTTAATACCATTATGTAATTATTCTTTTTTTGTGGATTATAAAAATCATTGCCAAATGATGATATGTAGTCTTCAAATTCCATATATATGGCATTATCCCATATTGTTTCTCTGTTTTCCCTTCCGCAAATCCCCCGAACATTATATTTTTTACCATTAATACTCACATTTTTTCCCTTTTTCGACTTCAAAGCATCAGCTGCATCTTTTCCTAAAACAACCTGACCACATTGTCCGTCTAAATAGTTTCCATTAATAATCGGTATATGCCAATCACCCTGATTTTTAGCTTCCACAGGAACAATCTGCAAAACTCCATTATCTGTTTCCACTCCTCCAAGGGATAAAATTTGTATCTCCCCATATTTACCTAATTTCTGAAAAATACTTTTAATTTTCTCAATGTTCAGACCCTCATTAATTTTCATGTCAATATTTAATTGTTTAGAATAATCTCCGGAATTGCAGTCTAATATGTAATTATAATTTTCTTTTACAAGGCTCGCTCCCACCGAAAGAAACAGACTTCCTACAAAAAATCCAATCACCATAAGACTTAATATTATTTTTTTGTGTTTCCATTGCATCATTATATACTTAAACATCATTCAACCTCTAGTGTATACCTGTTACTACTTATAACCGGTATTTCTTTTTCTGTATTTATCACGGCATTGCTTAAATTAGGAATGCATAAAAATTCCATTTCATATTTTCCTGATTTGTCCGGTGCATAAATTTCCATATTCTCTAAATCATCTGAATATGTCATATAATCCTTATTATTTATACTTATCTGATTGCCATTAAGCAGACAAACCAATATATAATCTGTTCCTATTTCATTATTTTTCATATCTATTTTTAACTTAATTTTCTGATTTTTATCTACACTAATTCCTAATGTCTTCTTCATATTCATGCACTTCAAAGATGCTTCTGTATCTAAATCATCATCTAACTCAGAAATCTTTATTTTTTGAGTTTTCACTATTGTTTCCTCACTGGAATTATTTTCGATTATGTAGTGTCTGCATATTGTATTTGTATCACTAACCAGCTCATTTTCATCTGAATAAACATCCGTGTCCTGCCGTAGGACAATAACAACATCGTTTACCTGATACTTAAATGCTTTTTTATCTAATGTAACACTATATTTATTACAGCCCTGAGAAGATAATTCAAATTCATATTTTTGTAATTCCAAATTATCCTTTTTAAAGCTTTTCTGATGATAATTAACTAAAACTGTCATTTCATATTTAACTTTTCTGTCATTATAGTTGTAAATTTCAAAATCTATTTTAATATTATTATCTTTATCTAAAAAATTATCAATGCTATTATTTTTTAGCTCTAACATTCCCTTTAAATTTGAAACTTTCATCCCTGAATGAACACTATACTCCTGTTGAGGTTTTAGACCGTCTATAATCATTTTAGCAGCCACACCACATATTATTATTGTAACAACCATGGAAATTATAAAGATTCTTTTCTTGAACTTACTCATTAATATTCCCCTTCTTATTATTGATTAATCTCCATACCCTGACTTGCAGGGTATGGAGAAACTATAAACTAATATTTAATATTTTTTACTAGCTTTCAACTCAGAATAAATACCATCATGGCTATACCCAGTATGCTTACTTACAAATTTAGTTCCACTAGATTTGTATGTAGGACCTGATATCCAATCTGTTTCAACTCCACCAAATCCACTTTTTAAGCTTTTACTTGAAGATACAGACCTTGTAGTATATCCACTCTTGGATACTGTACATTTAGCGGTTATCTTTTTATAACCGTATGTATCAGAGTATCCCTTAGGTGCACTGTATAATGGATTCTTGGTATATAAAGTTCCTTCTACATACAATGTTGCTGCTCCCACGACCGATGTGAGCATAACGCCACATAAAGCGCCCATTGCAATAACCTTACAAATGCTCTTCTTCATCACACTCGTCTCCTTTCTTACGTATTTTATAAGATGTGTCGACCCCATCTTTACATACATTACATAAAAACACTTTTATTGTCAATGTTTTTTTACTTAATTAATTTTATTTGCATAAAAAAACTTTTACACCAGTACCACACTTTGGCAGCTTTTCAGTTTTACTTTTCCGTCTTCCATATCCAGGTCTTCCATATTATTAAGTATTACCCGGTACTTTCTATTCTCAAGCTCTAACACTTTGTCCTGCTTTCCAAAATTAGCTAAAACTACAATCTCACCGCTTTCATTTACACGTTTGTATGCAAATATTTTATCCTCATTTTCAAAAATAGGCTCTGTTATTCCATAAGTTAGAAGTTCCCTGTACTCATCAGATTTTCTAAGAGCAATTAATTTTCTGTAGTAGTTAAGCAGGGAATCTTCCCTGTTTTCCTGGTCTGAAACATTAATGTCTTTGTAATTAGGATTTACCTTAAGCCACGGTTTTCCATTAGTAAAACCTGCATTTTCTCCATCACTCCACTGCATTGGAGTCCTTGCATTATCTCTGCTATGCTCGTAACATCCCTTTAATGCCAATTCCTTTGATACTCCTGCCTGTACAGCCATATTGTACTGGTTAATGGTACTTATATCATCGTATTCCTCAATTCCTTTCATAGGGCAGTTAGTCATTCCTATTTCCTGTCCCTGATAAATAAAAGGTATTCCTCTTAAAAGAAGATTTACCGTGGCAAGCATTTTTTTGCCCGTTTCATTTTGGGCATAGGATGGAATATACCTGCTTGCTCCTCTTGGCTCATCATGGTTTTCAATAATATTAGCCATAAACCCAACATCTTCACACTCTCTTTGAGAATGAAAAATAACCCTTCTGTAATCCTCAAATGTTATTTCCGGTGCATCGTACCAGCCATGTCCTCCAAAAGCCAAACACTCAGCAGAGAAATCAAACATTGTGGAAAAATGTCCATTGTCCCCAATAAATTCCCTAATTTCATCTTTTCTCATATTAAACACTTCAGCTACTGTAAATGCATCATGCTTTTCAAAAGTATTTTTCTTCAAATCTTCCAGCATATCACCTATTCCCGGCACTTTTTCCGCTGCAACACCTGCATGAACAAATCCGTCATCTCCATCTGCCGGCAGACTCTTAAATTGCAAATCTTTTCTTATATTAATAATTGCATCTATTCTAAAACCGGCTAGTCCCTTATCAAGCCACCAGTTAATCATCGAATATAACTCTTCTTTTACCTTTGGATTGTACCAGTTCAAATCCGGCTGTTCCTTGGCAAACAGGTGCAGATAATAGTAATCTGTTCCCTTAACCTTTTCCCATGCACTTCCTCCAAAATAGGAACGGTAATTACACGGTGGCTGACCGTTTTTCCCTTTCCTAAAATAAAAATAATCTCCATACTCTCCTTCAATATCCTGCAATGCCTTTTTAAACCATACATGCTGGTCTGAACAATGATTTATAACCAAATCCATCAAAATGCCAATGTTTCTTTTTTTTGCTTCAGCAATCAGTTCTTCAAAATCCTCCATTGTTCCGAAACGTTCATCTATTTTATAATAATCTGAAATATCGTATCCCTGATCAACTAAAGGTGACTGATATATAGGTGAAATCCATATAATATCAATTCCTAAATTCTTTAAATAATCAAGCTTATTGATAATTCCCCGTATATCTCCGATTCCATCACCATTTGTATCCATAAAACTTTTAGGATAAATCTGATATGCTACCTTGTCATGCCACCACTTCTTTTCCATAAAAACTGCCCTTTCTTCTGTTATTTTTTCTAATAAGTTAATTATATTTCTCCTATTAATAATGTCAATACCGCTTTATTGTTTATAATTACCGTGGTTTCATTTTTCTTATTGCTTTCTTTGTTTACAGTGAACAAAATTTATAGTAAAATATTACTAATTGTGGGCATTTAACTTGCTAATTAAATTGTCCCTATATTAACTTAACTGATTATTTTTACTGGAGGTATTATGAAAACTGTTGAAGTTGTGGTTCCATGCTATAACGAAGAAGCAATGCTTAATATGTTCTACGTGGAATCCGAAAAAATATATAAAACAATAGATGGATATTCGTTTAGTTATATTTTTGTCAATGACGGTAGCCGGGATAAGACTTATCCCATACTGAAGGATTTAGCCGGAAAACATGATAATGTAAAATTTATTTCATTTTCACGTAATTTCGGTAAGGAAGCAGCCATGTATGCCGGGCTTTGCAACACTACTGCTGACTATGTAATTGTAATGGATGCAGATTTACAGCACCCGCCGGCTTTGGTTCCTGAGATGATAAAGCAGATTGAGGCAGGTTATGACTGCTGCGCTGCCCTTAGGACAAGCAGAAAAGGAGAATCTAAAATCAAAAGTTTCTTCTCCGGAATGTTTTACAAATTCAGCAACAGATTTACTGATGTGCAACTGGTACAAAATGCCGTTGATTTCAGAATAATGAGCAGACAAATGGTAGATAACATAGTGAAGTTATCAGAAGTGCAGCGTTTCTCAAAGGGTATTTTTGAATGGGTTGGTTTTGAAACCAGCTGGATACCTTATGAAAATGTGGAACGTATCGCAGGCGAAACCAAATGGAGTTTTAAAAGTCTGTTTAAGTATGCCATAACCGGTATTACTTCTTTTTCCATAACACCATTAAGATTTCTTACGTGTTTTGGTCTTGTAATATCCGTTGTTGCATTTTTGCTTATAGTATTTACCCTTATTAGAAAGTTAGCCTTTGGAATAGACGTTTCAGGTTATGCTTCACTGCTTATTGCTGTGTTGTTCTTAGGGGGAATTATCGAATTGTCCTTAGGTATTCTCGGTGAATATATTGCCAATATATATTTAGAAGCAAAAGACAGACCTATATACATTATTCAGGATACAAATATTAAAGAATCAAAATAAAACCATTAATAAGGAAGGAGATAAATAATGGAACGTAAGGGAGACTCTAAATTTTCATTTAGTACATGGTTAAAAGATAACTGGCTGTATTTCTTAGCTTTTCTTTTGCCGGTACTGTCAATGTTAATTGTTTATTTTTTCAAAGATATCGCACCTTTTGGCGATCAAATGTATTTAAGAAGTGACTGTTACCATCAGTACACACCATATTTACAGATTTTGCAGGACAAGTTAAGAGGAGGCGGAAGCTTATTTTATACCTGGGAAATCGGTGCCGGTATGAACTTTGTGGCTATAGCCGCCTACTATTTATCAAGTCCTTTTAATCTTTTAACTATTTTATGGCCGGGTAACATGGCTGACTATGTTAGTTTCTTTATAATAGTAAAAATGGGACTTGCAGGTTTTTCAGCTACTTACTATCTTGTAAAAAGATTTAAGACAAAGCATGTTCCTGCTGTTATTTTCGGTATGGTATACGCACTTTCATCTTATTTTGCAGCATTTAGCTGGAACATTATGTGGCTAGACTGTATGTGGCTTTTACCATTTATCATTTTAGGTCTGGACAGACTTGTTACTGAAAGAAAATACAAAATGTACTGTATAGCCCTTGCTCTTGGCATCTTTTCTAACTACTATATTGGAATTATGCTTTGTATTTACAGTGTAATTTATTTTGTATATTTAATCTGCGTATCAGATTTTGATGAAGAAATCGGTAATGTTAAAGGAAGATTATTAGCATTTAAGGATTTTGCAATATACTCCGTTTTAGGTGGCGGGCTTGCTGCCTGCGTAATTTTACCTGAGTATTTTAACCTGCTTACAACTAAATCAGCAGATACATCTTTCCCTGATGCCATAGAAGAATATTTTTCCATTCTCTATATGCTTTTCAGGTCTCTTATTTGTATCCCTGTAGCAGACTTAAAGTATCCACATGACCCTAACATTTATTGTACAGTTGCAGTATTTGTTTTAATTCCTCTTTTCTGGTTATGTAAAAAAATCAGCGTTAAAGATCGTGTTGGAAAAACTGTAATTGCCGTAATTATGCTGTTAAGCTTTAATATTAACATACCTAACTATATCTGGCATGGATTCCATTTTCCAAACAGTCTTCCATGTAGGGAATCTTTCTTATACATTTTCCTTATAGTTACTATGGCATATGAAGCTTTCTTACACATAAAGGAATTTAAGGCCTCCCAGATTATCGGTGCAATGGGTGGTGCCTTAGGACTTATACTTGTCCTTCAGGAATTATTTAAAAACACATCATTCTTTAGCGATTTGGCTGTAGAAACTAATATAAGAAAAATAATATATTTCAGTATGTTGTTTATTGTTATATATGTGATTCTGTATTTCTGTTACAGAAGAAAATCAGATATGAAGGCATTTTTCATTTATCTGCTGGTACTTACTACATTCTGTGAGCTTACCCTTAACTTATGCGTTACAGGTATGGCAAGCACATCCTCAAGGTCTGCATATTACGAAAGTACACAGGCTCATAAACAGTTAAATGAAACAGCTAAAAATAAAGCAGAAAGTGAAGGAGTTAAATTCTACAGAACAGAATCTGCTTCACATTCCACAAGAAATGATGGTGCAAGATTTGATTACGACAGTATTTCAACCTTCTCATCAGTAGCATCAGCTGCTATGCAGGATTATTATAATCAGCTTGGTATGCAGACATCATTTAATGCATATTCATATTACGGACATACACCACTTACTGCTGCTATGTTCTCTGTTAAATATGAATTTACTGACAATACACCTTCTCTTCCAACTAACATGACAGAGATTGGAAGTCAGACATATTCAACAGGCAATAATGCAGCCTCAACTGTTCATTTATATGAGTACAATAATACTCTTCCTCTTGGATTTATGGTAAATATGAGCACTGAGGCAAACTGGAATAAAGAGACGGGAAATCCATTTACAACACAGAACAGTTTTGTAAAAACTGCAATTGATAGTGATGCTAATATTTTCCATCAATTACAGACAACTGACACTGTTGGAACATTTACTGCTAAATATCAGTTAGAGGAAGATGATAATTACAAACCATCAGGAGATGCTGCAACATACGATGTTTACTTCTACTGTGTAACTTCTTCTGAAACTCTTACTGTGAATATTACTAATGGAAGCATAACAGATGACAATTCTACAACAAAGACATTCTCATCTACTAACCAGAATTACATTTGCCATGTTGGTAACGTATCTGCCGGCTCCACTATAACAGTAACAGCCAGCGACGGACAGGCTTTAACCACATGTTATGCATATGCTTTTGATAATGATGCATGGGAAACAGCTTATAAGCTTTTAAACAAAAATCCTTATACTGTTGAATCCTATTCTGATACAAAGATTACCGGTAAGGTTACAGCTAAGAAACAGGGCATTATGTACACTTCTATTCCATATGATAAAGGATGGAATGTATATGTTGATGGTGTAAAATCAAAGACTACATCTATTTGTTCAGGAGCTCTTACAGGTGTTCTTGTAGAAGCAGGCACTCACGAAATTACCTTTAAATATACTCCTAAAGGATTAGTTCCGGGTATTGTTATTACAATTATTTGTCTTTTAATTTTCCTTGGAATAATCTATAAAGACAATATTATAAACTTAATTTCTAACAAATCAAAGAATAACAAGGTTACTTCTAAGAAGTAACACAATCATAAAAAATAGCGACTGCTAATTAATGCAGCCGCTATTTTTTATGGGATTAAATCCGTATCAGATAGGGTTTACTTATTTAAAATTTTCTTTAAATCCTCCTCCGGTGTAGTTATTGGAGATATATTATAATTATCCACTAATACTTTAAGCACATTTGGTGATATAAAAGCCGGCAATGTGGGGCCTAAATATATATCCTTTATTCCTAAATAAAGCAAAGTTAAAAGAATACATACTGCCTTTTGTTCGTACCAGGACAGCACCATAGACAATGGCAACTGATTAACTTCACACTGGAAAGCCTCTGCTAATGCTGTTGCCACCTTAATGGCAGAATAAGCATCATTGCACTGCCCCATATCCATTATTCTTGGAAGTCCCTCTATATCTTCTAAATCTAAGTCGTTGAATCTATACTTTCCACAAGCCAATGTTAAAATAATAGAATCCTTTGGAGTCTGCTTTACAAAATCCGTGTAATAGTTTCTTCCTACCCTGGCACCATCACAACCGCCAACTAAGAAGAAATGACTGATTTTTCCCGTCTTTACGCCATCAATTACTTTATCTGCTACTGACAACACTGTTCCATGGGCAAATCCTGTTGTCACATACTCCCCACCGTTAATACCTGTAAGCTTTTTATCCTCTTCATATCCTCCAAGTTCTAAAGCTTTATTAATTACCGGTGTAAAATCCTTATCCTCACCTATATGCACCATTTCCGGATAAGATACAACCTCTGTAGTAAATACCCTGTCGCTATAGCTTTCCTTAACAGGCATAAGGCAATTAGTTGTAAACAACACAGGACCTTTAATATTGTCAAATTCTTTTTGCTGGTTCTGCCATGCAGTTCCAAAATTTCCCTTTAAATGGCTGTATTTTTTAAGCTCCGGATAACCATGTGCCGGAAGCATTTCTCCGTGAGTATAGATATTTATACCTTTATCTTCTGTTTGTTTTAGCAACAATTCCAAATCCTTTAAATCATGACCTGATATTACAATAAATGGCCCTTTCTCAATAGTAAGTGGCACCTTAGTAGGTGTTGGAGTACCATAAGCGTCTGTATTTGCTCTATCTAATAATTCCATGCACTTTAAATTAACTTCTCCCACCTTAAGAACTGTTTCAAGTAACTTGTCGCTACTTAAGTCATAGCTTATAACTGATAATGCCCTGTAGAAAAATTCATTCACTTCACTATCTTCATATCCTAACACTAAGCCATGATATGCATAGGCAGCCATTCCTCTTATTCCAAACAAAATAAGAGATTTAAGGGAACAAATATCCTCGTCACTATTCCAAAGTTCATCCATGTTGTAATCATCTGTATTGTCACATCTTGAAATACACGCTACACATCCCGGTGCAATTCTTTCCTTTTCCCTATGAACTTTTTCTATCATTTCCTCTAATGTATTATCATTAAAATTTACATTAGTAACTGTGGTAAACAAACCTTCAATAATAATTCTGTCAGTATTTTCTGTCTTTTGGTTGCTCCCACAAGCCTTTGCTAACCCAATCAGGGCTCCTGTAAGTTTGTCCTGTAAATTAGCTGTATTTGCTGTTTTACCACAAACCCCTACATTTTTTGTACATCCGCTGCATCCCGCAGTCTGCTCACACTGAAAACAAAACATTTTCCATTCTCCTCTCTTGAATTTACAATGAAATTATATTAGAATGGCAATAATTAATCGGTGGTTATAACCACAGAAATGAGGAATTATGAAAAAAAACATAATGAAAATTTTGGGAAATTTGGAAATGCCGGTTTTCAAAAACATAGATAATGAAGATTTAGTATACCTTAAATCTATTAATGCTTTCCGCATTGAGAAATATAAAAGAAATAATATAATTTTTCACACCGGAGAAATAATTCATGAAATAGGAATTGTAATTAGTGGAAATGTTATTATAGAAAATAATGATTTATGGGGAAATAAAACCATCTTAAGTATTGTTACATCGGGGCAGGTCTTTGGTGAGTCATACGCCTATAGCCATTTACCTTTAATGGTAAATACCGTAGCCGCAGACTCTGCCACTATTTTATTTTTCGACTTAAATATCCTTGACAATCCCATATATTCTAACTGTTCATGGCAGGACAAAATTATTAG
Source organism: Eubacterium segne (assembly GCF_014287775.1). NCBI lineage: Bacteria > Bacillati > Bacillota > Clostridia > Eubacteriales > Eubacteriaceae > Eubacterium > Eubacterium segne. The sequence continues at coordinate 91,324 of NZ_JACOOZ010000006.1, read as the reverse complement.
AAATCTTTTAAGAATCGCCACAAGAAAGAATATTATTTTATCAAACAGAAGCTTTTGCACTGCTCCAAAAACCATTCGCGGAAGGCTATCTATATACTTTTCAGGTCAGTCTACCATTAATAATAGTAATGAATTTGATATTCCCTTTAACAGGCAGCAAATGGCTGACTTTTTAAACTTAGACAGAAGTGCCTTATCAAAGGAGCTTTGCAAAATGCGTAATGAAGGATTAATTGATTTTAACAAAAATCACTTCATAATTTATAATATAGATAATTAATCTACAGGCTTGGAAGCTCTATTTTCTTCCATTGTTTATCATTGAACTGATTTTTAGACCCGTCTATAAATTTACTGTATTGTTCATTAAAAGCTGCTTCCTTTGCCTTTTCAACCATATCCTTTTTATTCTCTGTTGTCTTGTCCTTAATATAATTGTTGACACAGTACACCAGATAATAGCTGTCTCCATCTTCTATAATATCACTGATTTTTCCCTTTGTAAGGTTGAATGCTTCCGTTTCATACTTAAGAGTAGCCTCACTCTTCTTTATGTCTTTTTCCACTGTGCTATCAACGCTATACTGCTTTGCTTCACGGGAAAACTCCTGATAGCCCCCTTCAACCACACTTTTTACTTCATTTAATGTAGATTTAATTTTTGAAACCTTTGTTTTAGATGAATCCATTTTTATATATTGAATTTTAATAACTCTTGCGTCTTCCTCGCTAATGTCATCTCCTACATGTTCAGTAATACCTGAATATACTTTTTCAGCCAATTTGTATTTTTCGCACAAATTCTCCACATCAGCTTCTTTTGCATCGGTATAATCCTTTTCTGAATCTGTCATAGCCTTATAATACTGTGATGCCTGCTTACTCACCTCAGTTTTTTCAGTATCTGAAAGGGTAACATTATTCTTCTTTGCCATAGCTGCCAATGCATATTTAACAGTTATACTCTCTTTTACCTTATCCTTTACAAACTCCTCTAATGTCTTATGGTCACTTATTTTATTTTTCCAGTCAACGCTGCCACCAAAATCCTTTGCATATTGTTTTGCAGTATCAAGAAGACAAATCATATACTCTGACTTGCTGCAAACTAACTCATCTATTTTAAACATCTGATTTGACTTAAGTCCTGTAATATTTCCAATTATCGGTGTATTATCACCTATACTGCATCCGGTAAAATTAAGTACCGAACATGCCATAACCAGACTTATAGCCATACATTTTATTCCAATCTGTTTTTTTCTCATTATATCCTCCAGATTACATTCTCATTACATCTTCTAAAATAGTATTTACATTTTCAGTAATATGCTTAGCCGCTCTTTTAACCTCGGCATCAGACCATTGCATTGCATAACTGTAAAAACAATGCTCAAACATATCTATATCACTATATCCACCGCCAAAAATCACTGTATCTTCCTGAGATATATTAAATACATGCTGTAAAAGGGCAATTGCCATTCCCTTTGTAACATATTCTCCGGTTATATACATTTGTTCAGGACTTGAAATGGAAACATGAGCCTTACCTGCCCATTTATTATAAAAATATTCATATGTTTCCCCATCAAATCCATCTCTGGCACAAATTGTTATTTTATTTACATCTCCGTTAAGCTCTTTAGTGTCTCTTATGTACTCCGGCTCAACTCCCATGTTTTTAAGATAATTAATAAAATCAATATCATGGGTGTTAGTCATTGCCCCCCGTTCATCTGAAAATAGCAGTTTAAAACGCCTTATAAATTTATCATTTTTTTCAATTTCAGACACAACTTCCATACATACTAACCTGTCAATAGGTGTCTTGCTAATCACCTTGTCCTGATAAATCACCACACCACCGTCATTACATATATAAACAATGTCATTTTTTACATTCCCAAATAAAGGCTTAACTGCATCATAATTTCTGCCTGTTGCCACGGCAAACTTGACACCATTGGCATTAAGTTCAGATATTAATTCAATTGTTCTATCATCAATTTTGTTCTTATTTTCATATAATAACGTATTCTCTAATCCGCAAACTATAAAATTAATCATTACTGCCTCCTGCTGAGTAATTTTATACATTATTTCTTTATAGACTTAACCTTTGATTTATTTCCATAAATCACCTGTCCTGACGCTTTTTTATAAGCAGCAACCTTATAATAATATGTTTTGCCGCCCTTTACTTTCTTATTGGTATATGTAAATCTCTTATTTCCATATACCTTACCTACCTGTACATATTCTCCTGTCTTTTTATTACTCCTGTATATTTTATATCCACCGGCTCCATCTATTCTCTTCCATGTTAGCTTAACACTGCTTCCTACTGATTTAATGGATGTAATGGAAACTCTTGAAGGTATCGGTATTGCATTAACAGCTTCTGAAACGGCACTTTTTACTTTTGTTCCGTTTACAGCCAGTCTATATGCCTTAACCTTATATGAATATTCTGTTCCTGTAGTAAGTCCACTGTCTGTATATGAAGATACCGGACTTTCTATTATTTTTTTTAATGTATACTGACCTTTAGAATTTCTTCTGTAAACTATATATCCTGTAACCCCTTCTTCTTTCTGCCATGATAATTTAACAGAATTATAATTAGCTGAAGCTGCTTTGGCTACAGGTCTTTTAGGCTTTGCAACTGTAGTGGTACCACCTACTTTAACTGATACGGCACTCATACTTCCTGAGCCTAAAAATGCCCTTATTGTAACACTTCCTGCTTTAACACCTGTTACATTTCCTGAATTATTAACAGTTGCTATTGCCGGATTATCTGACATATAGTATATTGTTTCGCCTTTACTTACACTAACCGGTAATTTATATTTGCTTCCCACTGCTACACTATATTCGTCAGATAAACTTACATAGGTTGCTGCTAAATATCCCGAATAACTTTTACCGTTTTTTACAAGGGATACCTTATACCAGTAAGGATTACTAAGCCATGCTGTACCATAAGACACTTTTGTCATACAACCACCTGATACTGACACCTTATCTCCCTTAGATAAAGTAATTACCTTAGCTGAATTAGTTCCCGGTTTTTTTCTTAAGTTTACTGAAGCAATTGTTTCCCCTGACTTTGAGGGAGCTCCCAATCTTACTGTACTGTTTTCTCCCGGCATATTTTTAAAATATGGAATAACAAATGTCTTTGCAAGAGGAGCTATTCCCAAATCATCATATGCCTCTGAAGTATATGCTGCCTCTGATGCTGCACCGTAAACATTTGTCATATACTGGTGAGTATATAGTGCATACTTTGAACCTTTGTTTACATTAAATCGCTGATAATATGTAGTGTTCTGTCCACAATTTATGTACTTTTCACCTATATACGATGCACCGCCTATAATGGATTTTCCCGGCTTAGTCCAAGGTCTGTTATAAGTTTTATCCTTTCTGTTACTTGCCCATGCCAATCCGTTTGCTATAGGATTAGCACTGGAATAAGCTCCTATATTGTAGAAATTATATATTCCGGTGTATGTCTTTGAATACTGACCTGATACACTTCCACTGGCTCCCATTCCTGCATATTTTGCGTTCTTTTTTGTTCCTACTTCCTGAAGGATTCTTGATGCAATATAATATGCACTTACATCAGCTTTTTTTGCAGCTTCTAATATCTTACTGGAAAAAAGTGTATTGCTTGCCTTATATTTTCCTGCTGTAGTTATGTAACCAATATTAGTTTTATACATAAAAGAACCATCTAATATGGCCTCAACACCTGCCTGGGTCTGAGTAGCACTATCATAGGACAACTGCTCAAACATATATATATGTTCAGCATCTAAAAAATTCCTTGGATCCATGAAATACGCAATGGCATTTTTTGAAGCCGAAACCCAGTTTCCTCCATCTTTAGGAATATATTTACCTGTTGATGCATTGTAATCTCCCGAAGCATTTGACTTAAGGAATTTACTGTAGGCATTTTCAATAAGACTTTTATTATCCTTGTATTCTTCTGAAACTGCCGTATCAAAATATATTCCTGTATTATAAGGTACAAATTTCCACTTTGGATATTTGCTATGTAATGCACGAAGGTACGGCTTATAGCTATCCGGAAATTTACTTATACTTTTTTCAAATGCCGTAGCTGCACTTACAGTTTCACTTTCCGCTTCAAAAGTCGTACACAAAGTAGCAACCATAGCAACTACCATGATTATGGAAATAACAACATTAAATAATCTATTCTTATGTACTCTCATAATACCTCTCTAACTGTCCTAACTAAAAGACACTTACTAGCGTCTTACTTTTACTCCCTTGGTTCCTCGTTTTCCAATTTTTAACTTTCTCAAATCCACCTGTTTTCCTTTATATTCTACCACTTCATTATCGCCTACATCAAGAAGGTAAACATTGGAAACATAATCATTTGCATTAAGTTTTATACCTTTAACGCCTAATGTAGATTTTTTCATTTCAGGGACTTCCTTAATTGGAAATCTTAAGAATATGCCTTCCTCTGTCTGTATCACAAGAATTTCTCTTGTGTATCTAAGCTCAGTTTCCACAGGCACATCCACCATATTGTCCATCTGACCAAATTCCATCTGCTCGTAATCTAATGATTCAAAGTCATCTGAACCACCTGAAAGCATAACAGGCATTTCAAAGTCATCCGGTACCGCTTCTCTTTCTGATACTCTTGTAATCTTTACAGACACAAGCTCATCATCTTTTCCAAGTTTTGTGGCAGCCATTGTCTTTCTGTTAGTTTCAAATTCACTTCCATCTACTAACTTAATCATTCCAAGTTTTGTGGTAAATAATAGCTTTTTGTCTTTTATCATATTAGAGGACATTAAAGCAACAATGCTTTCTCCCTCACTGCTGTAATTTCCCAGATTGTCAATAGGTACACCTTTTTCCCTGACTTTTTTAGTTGGAATTTTTGCTACCTTAATCTGATGAACATTTCCATTATCCGTAAAAATACAAATCGTATCAGTGTTCATACAGTTAAAATAATATTTGTTATCTGTAGTTACTGACTCCCTGTTTCTGTCAAATGCTGCCGGATCAAGTAATTTGGCATAACCGAACTTGTCCTGAACAAAAACTACTTCCTGCTCTACAAAGGCATTTTCATCAAAAACAGCTTCCCTTCCATCTTCAATTAATGTACGTCTCTCAACGTCATATTCCTTCTTAATTTTTTGAAGATCCTTTTTGATAGTCTTAGTCATTACCTTTCTGCTACCAAGAATATCCTCATATTCACCGATTTTATTGACCAACTCTTCATATTCCTTCTGGAGAGCCATAATTTCAAGACCAATAAGTTTTGATAATCTAAGGTCTAAAATAGCCTGAGCCTGTCTTTCGGTAAAGCATAAATTTCCTGCAAGTATTTCAGATTCCGGATGCTTAAATTTAATCCCCTCTGTTTTTCCCGTAACAAGACATTCCTTAACCTGCTTCTGGCTTTGGCATCCTCTTATTATTTCTATTATTAAATCAATAATATTAGTTGCCTTTATAAGACCTTCCTTAATTTCCTTCTGCTCTAATGCCTTATTAAGTAATGTAGTATACTTTCTTGTAGCCAAATCATACTGGAAATCCACATTGTACTTTATAATGCTTCTAAGTCCCATTACTTCAGGTCTTCCATCGGCAATGGCTAGCATATTCACACCAAAGGTGTCCTCTAACTTAGTTTTTTTGTACAGCATGTTTTTTAATTTTTCAACATCTGCACCTTTTTTCAGTTCAAGGATAATTCTCATGCCGTTTTTGTCAGAGGCATTGGAAATATCCACTATATCCGTTGTCTTTTTTGTTTCAACTAAATCAATAACATCTGATATAAACTTGCTGATTCCTGTTCCAATCATGGTATATGGAATTTCCGTTACCACAAGTCTGTCTTTTTCCCTGCCTTTTCCTTTTTCATAAACAAGCTTTCCACGTAATTTTAATTTACCTACACCTGTTTTATAAATATCTAAAAGGTCTGACTTATTAGCTACAATGCCCCCTGTTGGGAAATCAGGTCCCGGCATTATATTTAAAAGCTGTTCAGTGGTAATATCATTATTATCCATATAGGCAATAACTGCATCAATAACTTCCCCTAAATTATGGGTAGGAATGTTAGTTGCCATACCTACTGCAATACCCTCGGCACCATTTACCAAAAGGTTTGGAACTCTTACAGGTAAAACCACCGGTTCCTTCTCTGTTTCATCAAAGTTTGGCATAAAATCAACAACGTCTTTATCAAGGTCAGCTAAATACACATCCTGTGTAAACTTCTTTAGCTTTGCCTCTGTGTAACGCATTGCCGCAGCGCCGTCTCCTTCTATGGAGCCGAAATTACCATGACCGTCTACTAACGCCATGCCTTTTTTAAAATCCTGAGCCAAAACTACAAGAGTTTCGTATATGGAGCTGTCACCATGAGGATGATATTTACCCATGGTATCACCTACTATACGTGCTGACTTTCTGTGAGGCTTATCATAATTTAACCCCAGCTCATCCATGGCATAAAGCACACGTCTTTGTACCGGCTTTAGTCCGTCTCTGGCATCCGGAAGGGCTCTTGCACAAATTACACTCATTGCATAATCAATGTAGCTTTTCTGCATTATTTCCGAATACTCTGTTTTTATTATCTGTTCAGCCATAATATCTCCTAAATATCCAATTCTGCATCAGTGGCATGGGTATAAATAAATTCACGTCTTGGTGCAACTTCACTTCCCATAAGCATACTTGTAATATCGCTTGCCATTTTTGCATCTTCTATTTCAACCTGTTTTAATATTCTCGTTTCAGGATTAAGTGTGGTATCCCAAAGCTGGTCTGCATCCATTTCACCTAAACCTTTATATCTTTGCAATGTAAATCCCTTATGATTCTTTCTGTATTTTTCCAATGCCTTGTCATCATATAAATATTCGCCTTCACCCTTTTTAGGCACTACCTTATAAAGAGGTGGTGTTGCCAGATAAACATGTCCGTGGGTAATAAGTTCCGGCATAAATCTATAGAAAAATGTAAGCAAAAGAGTATCAATGTGTGCCCCGTCAACGTCGGCATCAGTCATAATGATAATCTTGTTAAATCTAAGCTTGTCTATGTCAAAATCATTTCCATAGCCTTCCGAAAATCCACAGCCAAAGGCATTTATCATAGTTTTAATTTCAGCATTTGCCAAAACCTTGTCCATTGTAGCCTTTTCAACGTTCAGGATTTTTCCTCTTATAGGCATAATTGCCTGAGTTCTTCTGTTTCTGGCACTTTTTGCAGAGCCTCCGGCGGAATCACCCTCCACTATAAATATTTCACATTCCTCCGGCTTTCTGCTTTCACAGTTAGATAATTTTCCGTTGCTGTCAATGGAGAACTTGCTTTTTGTTAAAAGATTTGTTTTGGTTCTCTCCTCTGCCTTTCTGATTTTGGCAGACTTTTCCGCACAGGAAATAACATTTTTCAAAGTTTCTAAATTCTTGTCAAAGAACAATGTAAGCTGTTCCCCTGTAATGTTTTTTGTAACCTTTTCTGCATCAGGATTGTCCAGCTTTGTTTTGGTCTGTCCTTCAAATCTAGGGTCAGGATGTTTTACTGCCACAACAGCCACCAAGCCGTTTCTTACATCAGCTCCCGTAAAATTATTATCCTTTTCCTTTAATATTCCCAGCTCCCTTGCATACTGATTAATAGTGGAAGTTAAAACTGACTTAAACCCTGTAATGTGAGTTCCACCTTCCTGAGTATAAATGTTATTACAAAATCCTGAGATATTCTCCGTAAATTCATTTATATACTGAAAAGCCACTTCTACCTCGATTCCGTCTGACTCTTTTTTGAAATAAATAATATCAGTAACCTTTTCCTTATCTTTATTCATGTCACTGATAAATGCCTTTATACCGTCAGCCTCGTGGAAAGTTACTGTTTCTTCTTCCCCTACCCTTTTGTTTTCAAAAACAATGGTAAGTTCCGGATTTAAGTATGCTGTTTCATGTAATCTGCTTTTTATGGCATCCGCCTTAAAATATATTTTTTCAAAAATTTCTCCGTCAGGGAAAAATCTTACAGTTGTTCCTGTGTCATTTTTTCTACAGGTTCCTACCTGCTTTAAATCGTAACTGATTTTTCCTTGTTCATAACGTTGGTTATATATTTTACCATCACGCTTTACATCTACCTCTAACCAAAGGGAAAGTGCATTAACTACTGATGAACCAACACCATGAAGTCCACCGGATATTTTGTAGTTCCCGTCTCCAAACTTACCTCCCGCATGAAGGGTGGTAAATACAACTTCTACCGCCGGTCTTCCTGTCTGCTCGTTTAAGTCAACAGGTATACCTCTTCCGTTGTCCACAATAGTTGCAGAGCCGTCTTTTTCCAATGTGACCTTTATTTCGGAACAATAGCCTGCTAAATGCTCATCTACCGAATTATCCACTATTTCATAAATAAGGTGGTTAAGTCCCTTTGTTCCAACACTTCCTATATACATTCCCGGTCTTTTTCTTACCGGATCTAATCCCTCTAAAACGGAAATACTATTTCCATCATAATTATTTGATGCCATGATTTCTCCTGTTTAAATTTATTTTTTTATGTCCTTCATGTTAAAAAATCCACTTCCAAAATGTTTTCTTAAAAGATAATCTTTATCCTCAAAGTGAGCAAAATCGTTTAATCTTTCAATGTGGAATGTACCCATTTTTTCATCATATAAAATATGTGAAATACTACAGTTTTCTATTTGTCTGCCAATAGTAAGCCAGTTTTTGTAATCTGCACCTATAATTCCTGTAATTAATGCTCTTAAAACCCCTCCATGGGTAACTACGCAAACATTCTTATAAGGCTCTTTTATTAAATCCTTCAAAGCTTCAAAGGAACGCTCAAATACCATCCGGCAGTTTTCACCACCATCAGGGTATGGCATATCCTCTATCATCTTTGCCCGATTTTCAAGATAGTCTCCGTATTTTTCCTTCATTTCTTCATTAGACAATCCTGTCATTCCGCCGAAATCAGCTTCCTGCCATCTCTCATCAATAAATCTCGGCTTGTTCAGATGAGAATTAATAATATCAGCAGTTTCCTTAGCCCTAATAAGCTGACTTGAATAAACAGCATCTATATCATATTTTTCTAATCTTTTTCCAAGCAAATCTGCCTGCTCTCTTCCTTCCTTTGACAGCTCCACATCTACATTACAAAGCCTGCTATTCTGTCTTCCGTGTCTAATTAAATATATATTCATGTTACTGCCTCACATAATAAAATCAGTTTTTATGGTATCTTCTATAAATACATAATCATGCCTGGACCTAATTTTTCATTAGGTCTGGCTGTAAATCCACATTTTTTATAAAATTCTTCTCTGCCCTTTGCACACATTAAATCAAGCATAATTTCCGTGTCCTGAAATTTAATATCCTTTGCGAATTTAACCAGCCTGTCTATAATCATTCTTCCAACACCTTTTTTCTGGTATGATGGAATAACTATTAAATCCTGAATATAGCAGATAACAGCTCCGTCTCCCACTATTCTTCCCATTCCTACAGGCTTATGGTTATCATATGCCACAACTGTGATAAGACTATTATTTATGGCACATTGTGCCTGTTCATTGGATAATTTTTTCCAGCCTACTTCCTGTCTCAATTTTAAATATGTATCCAAATCCAATTCATTTTCTTTTAAAATCATCTTTTAATTATTATCCTCAGTTCCTGATAAAATTTATAAGTCTTAGTATCTTGAATCAACTGTATACTGAGCCCACTTTAACTTTTATATTCTACTATATCCCACACATTTCTTCAAGTTTTCCCGGAAAACTTCTGACTGTTAATATTTTTAATGCTAATTTTTCAAAAAATTAACTGTTATTGTAATTTATATAAAGCTAATAATATTAATGGGTGATTTTTATGAAAGATTTTATTAAGACAAATTTTGAATTAATTTATAGAATAACATTTATTATTGTAAGTTTTATTGGGATAATTATACATTTTGATATAAATGATAAAAACTACAATACACACGAATTTAGTTTTTTTACCATTCAAAGTAATATATTCTGTCTCGTGGTTATGTGCCTTTTGCTTATTAAACATTTTTCAAAAAAAGATGAGCGTACAAGGCTTATGATGTATTTTAAGGGTATGGGGCTTTCCTGCATAATCTGCACTTTTTTAGTGTATCATTTTGCGGAATGCCGCGTTGTATATCCAATATATGTTAAAGGACTTTTCAGTATTCCGTTAGAAAGCCTTCTGGCTCATTACGTGTCCCCCCTTATGTATGTCCTTGACTGGATTTTATTCCAGCCTAAAGGATATTTTAAGTTTTACCATATTTTTACTTGGCTTGCCTTTCCTCTTTTTTATATTTTATGCTTTATAACAAGATGCTGCTGCAATGCCCCATCAGCATTTCTTTCGGTGCCTAAATATCCTTACTTTTTTCTTGACTATGAAACTATCGGTTACTTTAAATGCCTTTCCTATATATTGGTTTTAATGGGAATTTTATTAGCCATAAATGCCTTTATTGTTGCTGCTGACTATCTTATGTACAGATTTTCCAACAAAAAATCCCATTAACTGTTATTTTGTGGTACACTTTTACTATCACTGATATTTAAAATAACATATAGGGAGGATATAAGAAATGTCAACTTTCATTAAAAATTTAAGGCATAAACTTTTGTTTGCAGCATGCATTATTTTATGTCTTGCTTCATTTAAGGGTGTGTCTGTATATGCAGATACCCTGCCAGAGGATTACACACCAATTATAACCAATGTTTCTGCTGATAAATCAACTTATTACATTAGTATTGACTGGAATGTAAAAAATAGTGATTATGAATACTTTATGATATACCGTTCCATTACACCGGATGGTGAATATGATTATTATGATACTGTATATACTACTCATTTCACAGATTACAACCCTTATACCCAGGTTACATATTATTATAAAATAGTTACTGTTAAATACGATGATAATTATGAAGATGTGTACAGCGAACCGGCATTTGCTCATGCTACTATTCCCCTTAATACAACATACATTAAGTCGGTAAAGCCGGTTAAATCTCACGGATTGCAGATTACTTTCAATATTTCTGATGATGCCGAGGGCTATGGTTTGTATCGAAGCGATGCTCCAAATGGCACCTACACTTTAATTAAAAGTATTAAAAATGACCACTATTATTTCTACGATTTTACAACAGAGCTTTCTTTTACTGACAAAAACCTGACTGTTGGCAAAACCTACTATTACAAGGTAAGACCTTATGTAACATATCTTGACACAACCTATTATGGTTCATTTTCAGGCTATAAATATGGTCAGGCAACAATTGATGCCACCCGCATTACCAAAGCTGTTTCTAAGAAAAAGTCTACCAATACACTGACATGGAAAAAGCTTTCTGATGCAGACGGCTATATTGTATATTACTCAACTAAATATAATGGAAAGTACAAAAAGTTAAAAACCATTTCAAATAAAAACACTACAAGTCTCACCCATAAAAAATTAAAAAACGGTGTTGCATACTTCTATAAGGTCTATGGTTATAAAAAGCTTTCCGGAAAAAATCTTATTAGCGTTGAGCCTTCAATTTATGAGAAATATTGTGATTATTTTACATATGCCAACGAATCCTACGAAAGTCGTATTCACAGACTGTTTGGGAACAGTAAAAATACATGGTATTCTACAGCTTCAAAAGCAGGTAAAAACATGAAGGAAGTAAAAATCAAGGTTTGGGATGTAAATTCAAAAGGCAAAAAGTTTACCCGTACATTCTACGTCAGAGTTCATAAAAACCTCGCTCCATCTGTTAAGCAGATGTTTAAGGAAATCTACAAATCCAAAGAAAGATTTCCTATTCATGACATAGGTTGCTATAACTGGCGTGGAAAGGGTTCTGCATCAGAACACTGCATTGGAACTGCTTTTGATATTAATTCAAATGAAAACTATATGATAGACAACGGACAGGTTTTAGCCGGTTCCTTCTGGAAGCCTAAAAAAAGCAGATACTCCATACCTTTAAAATGTAAGTTAGTTTCTATCCTTAATAAATACGGATTCAGCCGTGGTTTCTGGGGTAACCGTAAAGATTATATGCACTTTTCATACCTGGGAACGTGATATTTATCTTAGAAGAATTTCAGGCAGTTGGATTATGAATTTTTCATTTTCCAACTGCCTATTTTTTCATTTTGCTTGCCAATAAAACTTATCTCTATTTTACGATTACATTATTCCAATTATAGCAAAAATGGTTTGAAGCTTTTTAAGGCTCCAAACCATTTTCTTTATTATTTCATTATTTACTGTTTTACCAGTTGCAGTTTGTCTTTGTAACTGTACAATCAGGACATCCGCTTAATCCATACATTGACTGAACTCCCGGATTGTTTACGTTAACATTGTCAAAGTTGAATGAACCTACAACAGATCCCTGTCCCTGCTCTGCACGAATGTTAAACTTAATACCGTATCTTCCCGGATTATTAATTGTAATATCCTTGAAGTTTACATTGCTCATTGTATGAAGAGCACTTCCTGAGTACATTGTCTGAATCATAATACCGAAGTATGTAGGATCATTAATATCAATGTTGCTCATTGTGATGTTCTTAAGTTCCTTATCACCTGAGTATACCCATATAGCACCGAAGTTCTGATAATCATTAATATGGTCATCTGAACCAACGCTTGTCCAGTAATCTCCACCACATCTGTCCATTGTGATTCCATCAACATATGTCATCTTGCTTCCAAATCCATATGCCTGGTATCCAAATGAATAGCTGTTAATTGTAAGACCAGGGTATGTAAGTGTATCTGCTGCATAGAGGTTCTTGAATGTGTTGTCTTCACCACCATAAATAGCAAACGCTGCTGCTCTTCTTACACAAACTGCTGTCAGGTTAGAGTAAGCATTTCCTGTGTTAATGCTTCCGCCTGCATCAGCTGCACTAAATAATGCGAATGAGTCATCACCTGTACCTCTTGCGTAACAGTTACTAATTACGTTGTAGTTTGAACCGTTTGTCATGTTAATACCATCGGCTAATGTGTTCTTCATACGGCAATTTGTGAATGTGTTGTATGAAGCATTCTGTCCCCAATATAAACATGTAAAATGTTCAATCCAAACATTATCAACTGTAATATGATTTACTCCTGCTGCTGTATTAATGAACTTACCTTCCGGTCCGTCACTTCTGTTTCTTCTCTTACTCCAAGCAGATAATTCACGAATCTTTGTTCCGTCTGTTCCACTCTGGATTGAAAAACCTGCACTACCATTTGATCCTGCAGGAACGAGTTTTGTATACCACATTCCGGCACCTACAATATCAAGTGCTTTTCCGTATAATGTAATCTGACCTGTCATTGTCCATTCACCTGCCGGGATATAAACACCTGTATACGTGCTGCTCATACGTGCTGCGTTTACAGCTGCTTCTAATGTCTGATAATTTGAAGCATCTAAGTACTTGCTTGGATCCGGATTTTCTAATGGTGCTGCAACCTTTTCAAATTCTACCATATCGCAGTATACCCACTCAACATCATCAGAATCTTTCTGAATCTTAAGTTTAGTTCCTGCTGGATATGTCTTGTCTAAAAGAAGCTGTCCATCATCATATAACCAATATGCTGTATCTCCACTGTCACTGTATCCTAACTGACCAAGTGATGAAGGTGAACCCATATGATATGAATAATCTGTTGTAAGATTAATTTTACCAATCTTTTTATTGTCAGCGTATACACTTACTGTTCCGTTTGTTCCCTTTGGAATAGAAGCACGAAGAACAATTGCATTTGTTGCTGATGGAAGTGTAAACTCAACATATTCTCCATTTGAATCAAGTAATACTGCTGAACGTCCTGAAGCTTCACCGGCATAATCTGCAAGTTTTCTGTTTGGTGCAAGTCTTGTACCTGTTGTCTTGTTGCTTAAAGCTTCTGCTTCAACTGTAACAAACGGCATGTTTGCTCCACGTCCTACATACAATGAAGAAGAAACCGTATTGTTTTTCTGCTTAACATCAAGCTCTCCGCTATCAGCTGTTACAGAAGTTTCAATTGTATATTTGCCATCAGCTGCTGTCCATTTTCCTAAATCTGTTGTAATGCTTTCGCCTACACTAATCTTTCCTGAAACAACACTTGATAATGTCTTAACAACACTTCCGTTTTCATCTTTAATTTTAACTGTAACTGTTCTGTTTGAATCAGCCGTGTTCTGATTTCCCTTGTTAGATACAGTTACTGTAAAGTTAACCTCATCACCAATACCAGGGTTTGAAGGTGACCAGGAAGCTATAGGAACAATATCTACGCTCTCTACTTCTTTAACAGTTACCTTGCCTGACATTGCAAATAAGTTATTGTCTTCTCTCTTTTCAATAACCTTGTTATCTTCATCTACAACTGCTGATATAGCATATTCGCCTACATCAAGGTTTCCTGCACTAAATCTGATTGTTGTGCTTTCTCCTGCCGCTAAAGCCTTAACATCTGATGTACCAATCTTCTTATCGTCCTGATAGAATGTAATAGTTGAAGCCTTTGAGCTTAATGTTCCTCTGTTCTTAACTACAGCTGAAAGAATAAGGTCTTCATTTTCATAAAGAGATGTTTTGTTAGCTGTTAATCCTGTAATAACAAAGTCAGGGTTATCAGCCGGAATACCGTATACTTCTACTTCAGCTGCCTGTCCACCGCCTGCACCTGTATTAGATACAAACTTAAGCTGAACATCTGATGCCTTTCCTGTTACAGGAATTTTAATCTGATTTCCTGATGCAGGATCAAACTTATAATCTGCTGCTGCAACTAATGTTGTATATTCTGTAGCATACTGTGTATGACCTAACACTTCAATTCTCTGTGTTCTTGCGCCCCATGCACTGCTTGGATTTAACTTAACAACAATATATGAAAGTGTTGCATCAGCACCTAAATCAACTGATAATGTCTGATTAGCGCCTGAACCTTCCCAATATGTATCTGTATTTCCATCAAATGCATTAGCTGCAACGAATGTATGAACTGTAGATGATGCTGTTCCTGTCTTTCCCTTAGAAAGATTTGTAATTTCATCAGGATCATCCGGATCAGGATTTACAGGTGTTTCTGATGAAGGTTCCTCTGTTGGCTTTTCAGTAGGTGCTACTGTAGGAGCTTCTGTTGGCTTCTCTGTAGGTGCTACTGTAGGCTTAGGAGTTGAACTTTCTGCCGGAACAATTGCATGGTTCCAATCATAGCTGACTTCCTTATATGAGCTGTTTGTAACAGACAAAATGCTGTCATATAAATAACTATGTCCCTGAGCATTACTCATCATAATGTTCTTGTAAAGATAATCTGCAAGTTTGTAAATTGTAAGAGACTTTGCATTACTATATATGTAAGAACCATCTTTAAGCTGTGCATATGCTCTTATATAAATTTTTGCATTATAAAATGCTGCTGATACACCATCTCCAAACTTCATTGTCATTACATAACTCTGGTCTGAAGAATCTTTACTATAATTGATATCACTTTTTCCGGTAATGCTGGCACTACTATTAATAATGTTGCCACCTACATTACCAATTACCAAATCAGTATCAGCATTGCTTACACTATCGCCAATACCATAAATAAGCCCAACCTTAGCTGAACCATCGCTGTTTACAGCTACTTGTGATTTTGAATCACTTAATGTGTAAATAGTTCTGTAACCTTCAACTATAGAACTAATCTGGTATCCGTTAATGCTGATTGAAGCATTATCATCTGCTGCCTTAGCTATGCTGGGATAACCTGCCATAGGCTGAACAATAGTTACTGCCGTTAACACTATTGCTAATGCCCGTCTTAAAATTTTTCTCATTAATAACCCTCTCTTTCATTTTTATAACCAAATTCCTCCCAATTAAGGATTTGTGTTCAATATTATAACATTTAACGTTAAACCTTTCCACATTTTTTGTTATTATGAACATGATAAAAAGGGTTTTATGTATATTTTTGTGAAATATGCACGTTTTTAATTCTTTTAATTGTTTATTTTTTAGTCATTATTTTGTAATCGTTTTTGTTCAGTAGAACAAATCCCTTTATTTATTCAATTTTAATCAAACTAAATAAAAAGCCTATATGGGTTTCCACCTGTAGTGTAACTGCCAATATAAGCTTTTATATAAATTCATTCTGTTATTATACCATCAATTTCATCAAGGCTATGTATTTCACGCCAGATGCTTACTCCAAGAGTATTCTTCTGACTTTTCGGGTTATACCAGATATTTTTAATTCCGGCATTTTCTCCACCTAACATATCCGATGTAAGGCTGTCTCCTACTATTACTGTCTCCTCTTTCTTTATACCGGGCATTTCCTTAAAACACAGTTCAAAGAATCGTGCATCAGGCTTATTAACTCCTAACTTTTCCGAAATAAAAATCTTCTTAAAATACGTTGCTAACTTTGCCTTTTCTATACGGCTGTCCTGAACTACAGCTGTTCCGTTGGATACAATGTACAAATTATACTTTTTGCAAAGCTCTTTCACCGTCTCTAATGCCCCATCTATAAAGAAACTTTGATTTCCCAGACTTTTCTTGTATATTTCATTTGCCTTTTCGCCTGAATATGAAACTCCAAGTTCATTAAAAAGCATATTGAATCTGCCTATCAAAACCTCCTGACGGGTTATTTCCTTACGTTCAAGCCTCTTCCAATGTAAGTCATTTATAGCGCTGTATCTTTTAACATTTTCGGAAGTGGGCTCAATGCCAATTTTCTTAAATGTTTCCGCTATTGCCACATTTTCACATTTAGTAAAATCCAGAATAGTTTCATCTAAATCCATTAAAATATTTCTTATCATTATCTAATTTTCTCTGTAAGTCCGACTTTCTTTTGAACTTTTCTTAATGTTTTATTTGCAAAATAAGCTGCCTTCTCATCATTTTCCTTGATTACGGATTCGAGATATTTCTTCTCTTTCTGTAATTCATAGAATCTGTCCTGTAATGGTTTTAATCTGCTAACAACAGTTTCACCTACTGCTAATTTGAAATCACCATATCCTTTTCCTTCAAATTCCTTTTCGACTTCTTCTATTGTCTTGTTGGTTATGCAGGAATAAATATTAATAAGATTCTGTATTCCCGGCTTGTCATCTGAATAACGGATATCCATATCAGAATCAGTAACTGCTCTCTTAAATTTACGGATAATTGTATCAGGATCATCCATAAGCAAAATACTGGCATTTGGATTTTCATCAGATTTTGACATTTTCTTTGTCGGATCCTGAAGGCTCATAATCTTAGCTGTTGACTTTCCAATATAAGCTTCCGGAATGGTAAACACATCACCGTAGATTCCGTTAAATCTGTTAGCAATATCTCTTGTAATCTCTAGGTGCTGTTTCTGGTCAACACCTACCGGAACAACATCTGCCTGATATAACAAAATATCTGCTGCCATAAGTGACGGATATGTAAATAAACCTGCATTAATGTTATCTGCATGCTTAGCTGCCTTATCCTTAAACTGAGTCATTCGGTTTAGTTCACCCATGTATGTGAAACAATTAAGAATCCATGCAAGTTCTGCATGAGCTGAAACATGGGACTGAAAATAAATGCAGTTCTTTTCAGGATCAAGACCTGCGGCAACATATAATGTATATAAGTCCTTAGCTCTCTTTCTAAGTTCAGCCGGATTCTGCCTAACTGTTAAAGAATGTAAATCTGCTATGGCATAAAAACATTCATATTCATCTGCTAATTTAATCCAGTTATCCAACGCTCCAAGGTAATTTCCTAATGTAAGTGTACCTGTTGACTGCATGGCACTGTATAATACTTTCTTATCTCCTATCATTTTATCTCTCCTCTAACTTGTCTTTTTCTTTATAATAATATCACTAATTTAACAAAGTTTCATTATATCTTTTAAAATTATATTTTATAACTTAACTGCCCAACGCATTTTGGTGGACTTTGCTCTGGGATTCATATTACATTCCTCTCTTGAAGGTCTTATAACTTCATTTGCCACATCACTGTAAATTCCCGCTTTCTTTAACGCTTTAAAGGACTTCTTTACCAATCTGTCCTCCCCTGAATGGAATGTTAGTATGGCAACTCTTCCCCCGGGATTTAATGCATCAGGCAATTTTTCCAAAAAGTCATATAACACTTCAAATTCACTATTTACATCAATTCTAAGTGCCTGGAATGTTCTGGCACAACACTTCTTTATTTCGTCCTTACGTTCCTTTGCCGGCAAGAACTGAAGAGCTTTTTCTATTATCTCTCTTAACTGGGTTGTTGTTTCAATTTTTTCCCGTCTCCGACTATCAATAACCGCCTTAGCCACCTCATACGCATATGGTTCATCAGAGTTTTCAATAAGCATCCCTTCTAACTCATCTAGCGAGATATCTGCAATACGCTGTGCCGCTGAAATTCCCTTTGTGGGATTTAACCTTAAATCAAGAGGGCCTTCATACTTGTATGAAAATCCACGCTCCGGATTGTCTATTTGCATGGATGACACTCCCAAATCCGCTAAAATAAAATCAAAAGGACCATGTTCCTTTGCCACCTGGTCTATATTTTTAAAATTAGTATTTATCGCAGTAAATATTTTCTCATCAAAACCTTTTTGTTCCAGTCTTTTCTTTGTTTTTTCTATTTCAATAGGGTCAATGTCAAGGCCATATATATGACCTTCACCTTCAAGACATTTTAGCATTTCCGTTGTATGCCCTCCGTATCCTAAAGTTGCATCCAATCCTTTCTGTCCCGGCCTGATTTGTAAAAAATCTATTATTTCCTTTACACAAATAGAAATATGCATACCCGCCGGTGTACTTCCCTTACTGATTACCTTTTCAATGGTATCTTTATATTTTTCAGGATTTAATTCCTTATATTTTTCTTCAAATTTTCTAGGATGAGTTCCCTTATAACGAACCCTTCTTTTATGAACTTTTGTTTCTTCATTATTAATATTGTTGTTCTGCATTTTTCTCTCCTGCATTTTTGTCGGCTCTTTTATATTAACACATTTATTTATTATGTCACTGATTTTTTGCAAATTATTTGCTATATTGTAAATAAGTTGACCGTAAAGGCTTAATTAATATATAATTATTTAGACAATTAAAGTATTGTTTTGTCAAAATATTTTTGAATTATATAAGGAGATTTTTCATGGATAAAATTACAAGTTTTACAATAGACCACTTGAAACTTCTTCCGGGGCTTTATGTGTCCCGAAAGGATATTGCCGGAGACTGTGTTATAACTACTTTTGACATTAGAATGACACGACCTAATTATGAACCGGTTTTAAACACTGCGGAAGTTCACACCATTGAACATTTAGGTGCTACTTTTTTAAGAAATCATCCTGATTACGGAGATAAGGTGCTTTACTTTGGTCCTATGGGATGTAGAACAGGTTTTTATATGGTTTTAGCCGGAGATTACACATCTAAGGATATTCTTCCTTTAGTAAAGGAAATGTACTTATTTATGAAAGACTTTGAAGGTGACGTTCCCGGTGCCTGTGCAAAAGACTGTGGTAATTATCTGGATATGAATTTAAATATGGCAAAATATGTATGTAACAGATATTACAATGAAGTCCTTTGCAATATAACCAATGAACGTCTGGCATATCCGGAATAATTATTGCAAAATATTATCAAATTACTATATGAGTCTGCTGTGTTGAAAGCTATAAACATCAATGCAGCAGACTTTTCCGTAATATAATCATCGATGCTATGTTTATAATAATAATATGTTATTTTTAATAAAAACATTATTATAATTATTGTTATATTCCTTCTTTTTTTATATATTCACCGTATTTTCAGTGTTTTAATTAGTAAATATATTTTTATTTTTGTGGATTTTTGTCAAAAAACCATGAATATTTATTATCTTTTTAGTATTCATCATTATGTATATATTGTTTCTGTTTTTGCACTAGTTTTAAGTGCAGTTTGTGCAAAATCAGATTTTGTCTACTAAAAATTTGTCTAATTTTTAATTTTTTTAGATACATCTTCTTCCATATTTTCACGAAATTGATTTTTCCATATTGTGTAATTTATTTTTCAATATATAATTACTCTCTGGCACGATACCTAAAAATCAAATCGTTCCAGGAAAGGATTTAGAAAATGAGAAAAAAATTTAAGAAAGTAATGGCTTCGCTGTTGGCATTAACCCTTGCCATAACACCGATTGCCATTCCAAAAGAAGTTAAGGCTGAAAGTAATATGCCGTCAGCCGTGGATTTAAGCACCAGCCCGTATTTTCCGGAAATTGAAAATCAGGGGCGGGTTGGCTGTTGTGTAGCTATGTCTGAGGTATATTATCAGTTTACTTATGAAATGAATAAGTCAATGAATGTTCCTTCCACAAGAGATAATGTATTTTCTCCATACGCTATATACAATATGTTTGATACATATAATGGTATAGAAGGAATTGATGATTCTGAATGTTATGAAGTCCTACAAACATATGGGGTTCCATTATGGAAAGACACCAACTATGATTTTTCTACTGATAACTGTTATGCAGATAACGATGTATGGTCAAATCGTACTAACTATAGGGTTTCAAGTTATTCCTATGAAACAAATGCATCTTTTTTTAACTGTGCTGGTGCTGATGCTAAAATAAAAGAAATCAAAAAATTATTGACAAATGGAAAAATAGTGTCCTTTAGTTCTTATGCACGTAGTTGGAATTTAGGAACAATCACAGACAGCTCTAATGGTTCTTCAAATAAAGCATTAACCGGAGACCGCATTGTTTATGGTTTAGATGGACAACAAGGTCCACACCGTGTTACCTTTGTAGGTTATGACGACAACATTTGGTTTGATTCAAACTATAACGGCAAAGTTGACGATGGTGAAATGGGGGCTTTCAAATTTGCAAACTCATGGGGCAAAAGCTGGGCTAACGATGGTTATTGTTGGATGACTTATGACTCCATAAGAAAGGATTTTAATATGGTTGACAATATTAGCACCATTAATGTAGCACCTTATAATAGCGATTCTGATATTAAATTAGAAGTTGATGTGGATTCAGCCTGTCTTCATGATTCATTTTTAGAGCTTACTGCATATTCAAAGTATACAGAACAGAAATTTAAAGTTGATTTAGTTCCTTTTTATACATATAGTCAATCTGATCTGCGTAAATCTAAATCTCAGAAATTTTATTGTCGTGGTTTTATTACAGGTGAATCTAACGGAACCTTATCATATGATTTAGGTGTACTTATTCCGGAAATTAACCATAGCAATTTTAATGATTTTTATTATGAATTAACTGTAGTTGATTCCGGCAACGAGGAAGGATATACCTCTCTTAATAATGCTTACATTTATGATTATAACGAAAATAGAATGGTAGGAAATTTTCAGTGCACTAAAGAAGAACTATCTAATAATTCACAAGCTTTACCATTCATAAATTATTTATGTGATGGATATGACTTTAAAGTAACTGATTTAAAATACACAAATCACACAATTACTTCTGATGATAAAAATATTATCAGCACAGGTGATATTCTCAGTCTAACATCAACAGTGCAAAACGTAGGTTGTAGAAAAGCACCGGATAATACCAAATTAGGTGTTCTTTACACCATCACTGATGAAAATGGCAATAACGTTAATATTCCTAATGTATGGAGCGATAGTTATGTAAACAAATCAGGACTTGATGCACATAAAAGTGTTGAATTGACATCTAACGGTGGTGCAAACAATGGTAACGGAACATTTTCATTCTCTGAACCGGGAACATATAAAATTACTGCATGGGTAAATGACACAAATGATTTTCCTGATGAATTAGGTGGAAGATTCTCTTCAAACAATAAGTTTACAATCACTGTAACAGTTATTCCTAATACTCCTTTTGAAGTAGAATCATGGGATATATCAAATGCAAATCCTGCTGTAGGTGAACCTGTAACCATTACTGCCAATTTAAAGGAATCATCCGATTGTGAAATCAGTATATCTGCCGTTACAGCAGGTTATTATCAATATAAATCTTACGATTTTGCAGACGGAAATACTGCAACTATGACCTTTGATGATCCTGGAATATATTATCTCACGGCAAGAGTAAGAAGTAAAATCACCAAAATAGCTTTTTCTTACGCTTTAAGAATTAATGTCCAAGAAGCTCAGGAAACCACAATGGTAGAAGAAACCACAACGGTTCCTGAAACTACTACTGTTGAGGAAACTACTACTGTTGAGGAAACTACTACTGTTGAGGAAACAAAGCCTTTAACAGTTGGTAAGCTAACCAGTGACACACTGACAAATACGAATAATAAAGTTAAGATGAACGATACTATTAATTTTAAGGTTAATGATGTCAATAAATCTAATGTTGCCACAAAAATTATCACTTATAGTCCATGGGATAAATACCGTACTCCATTGGATGAAACAGATTTTGTTTCCGGTACATCTGTAGACCTAAAGGTAACCCAAACAGGTCAGTTATGCGCTTATGCAATCGTTAAAGATTTGGATTCAGGCAAAACTACCGAAGTAAAATTCGACGATGTATTTAAATGCTATGAAACTGTTGGTGGATATGATTTCACTGTAAAACAGCTTACATGCGAAAATTATACAACAGGAAAAAATACCATATATTATTCTGATGGCACAATGAATAATTTTTACTCTAACGATATACACGTAGGAGATAAAATCAAATTTGGAGCAACTGTTTATAATGTAGGTGATGTAACATCTGACAGTGGTAAAAAGCTTGGTGTTCAGTTCCAAATCAACGGAAATACCTCTGATATTACATGGTGTGACAGTTTCTATAACCCTAATGGTCTTTTACCGATTTCCGGAAGCAATAACGGTGTTTATCTCCTTGCCTGCGGTGGTTCTGTCAATAAGGAGGGTTATGTAACATTTTCACAGCCGGGAACTTACAACATTACCGCATGGGTAAACGATACTAACGACTATGCTTCAGAATACGGAGGCTATCAGGCTGACAATAATAAGGTTACCTTCAAAGTTGTAGTTAAATAAAATATACGTTTTCTTAAAACGTACCTAAAGTAAAAGAGTGATTACATATTGCATGTAACCACTCTTTTTATTGGCCCGGAATGCGGTTATACCGCCTCCGGGAATTATTACTTAAACAGTCAAATCAACTTTACGTTTTTTGAAGGGGGGCTTCTGCAACGTAATTAATCAACTAATACAAATTTCCAAAGCTGATTTGCCTGCTGATAGTAATCATACTGTTGAACATTAGCACCACTTGCCGTTGACCATCCTGAAACGTCAAGACACTTGTTGCTGTTTTTGTTTATTATGCTTGAATATCCATCTCCAACTTCCGTCAGCCACCACTGCTGATTTGACTGACTGTTTCCACAATCCCACATCTGTACATTAGCACCATTATTCTTTGACCATGCATCAACATCAAGTGCCTTACCATTTATTACACTTGTAATGGTGTAACTATAGTCACTGTTTTGATGAATGTACCACTTTTGTGCATTTGTTCCGTTGCTGTCCCATTGCTGAACATTAGCTCCATTATTTGTATTAGAACCTGAAACATCCAAAACTTTTCCACTATGTTTATTTATAATAGTATATTTTGCTTTTTCCACTTTAATTGATGAAGTAATATCATTAAAATCACTTCCTATCCAGCTTGTATCATTAGTAATAACCTTTGTTCTTCCGCTAAAATTATCATCTGCATACAAAGTTACCTTGTATCCAAAAGGAACTTTCAAAGATGACAAATCATCGTTTTTAAATCCCTTTGCCTGTAATGATGCCAGATTATAACTGCCTTCACCTAAGGATGCCACTCTTCCTCCGTAATTAATATCCTGATATATGTATATATTCCCTGATGATGAATTTACATTGGATGTGTTTCCTGAGGAACCTCCTGAACTTCCACCTGACTTATGAGTATATGTGTAAGCTTCGGTATCCCTTGTGTATCCTGATGTATTGCAGTACGTAAACCAATATTTTACATTGTCGCCTGAATTTAATCCGTTAATAGTATATGTAGCCTTGCTTCCTGACTGAGTCATTCTTACATTCTGCTGTCCTCCGCCATTTACGGAATAATGAATGTCTGTCCACTTTGAATCATTTACATATGCTGTTGCTGAATTAGAACCTGCATAATTCATTCCCATACCATTTGATGGTGTGGAAGTTGAACCTGAATTTCCTGATGAATTTCCACCTGAAGATGTGTTATTTCCATCCACATTATTAGATGATGAACTTGAATATGAAGGATTATCCTGATATACACGAACATAATCCACTTTCATTTCCTGCGGAAATGCGTTATTGTCAATGGAAAATCCCGGCCAGTTTCCTCCTACTGCCACATTTAATAACAGATAAAACGGTTTGTGAAATTCATCAGTATCTCCCGCATTGTTTTCAATATACATCTCGTAAATTTTATTTCCGTCTACAAACATTCGTATATACTGATTATCCCATTGTAAACCGTATGTATGATACTGGGTCCTGTCAAAGTTTCCTGATGACTTGCCATATTCTGCATGTCCGTTACAATTCCAGTGACATGTTCCATATGTTTTGCTTTCTGCGTTAATAGCCTCCATAATGTCTATCTCTCCACATGACGGCCACCCCACGCTTCCTATATTAGCTCCCAGCATCCAGAATGCCGGCCATATTCCCTGACTGGCAGGAAGTGCTATTCTTGCTTCAACATATCCGTATGTAAATGTAAATTTGCCATTGGTATTAAGTCTTGCAGATGTATAATTCATTCCGCCATAAGACTCTTTCTTGGCTCTGATATGCAATGCTCCCCCTGAAACATACGCATTGTCAGACCTGTTTGTATAATACTGCTGTTCATTGTTTCCCCATCCGCTAGAACCTGTTCCTATTTCATATCCCCATTTAGATGTATCAATAGATGCCCCGTTAAACTCATCGCTCCATACCATTTTAGATGACGTTGTAGGTGCTGCTGTTACATCTTTTGACATCTTAAGTGACGTAAATGTCATTGATGACACAATCATTGCCAGAGACAATACAGATGCTGCCGTTTTCTTTAACAACTGTTTTCTCATAAAAAAACTCCTTCCTTATATATTTTTAATTTTACGTTCCAATAAATCTACTTACAGTATAAAAAATTTAAATATATAAAAAAGGGGTTAATTTTATAAAAAAGTGGCTAGATTTTATTTTATTATGGTTAATTAATTATTTTTACATAAAAATCCATTTTTTAATCATTACCAATAACAATATGTGTAACGGATAAAATACATAAAAAACATATTTGCCCTTTCTACATCCTGCTTTTCCATTATACAAAGCTATCGGCAATATGCTTAATACTCCTGCCCATTGTATTCCATATCCAAACATTCCCATATTAAATACTACATTGGATGCAATTTTTCCTATGTGGTGTTTTCTGAAAACATAGAAGCATATGATTAAAAGAATTCCTGCGTAGGAATAAGATGTATTTAAAAAATATGCCGCCCCAAAACCCAGTGCCATAACTATCAATTCAGCTAAATAATTAAGTCGTAACACACCTACTTTGCTGACTAATTTTTCAGGGTATCTTATGGCAAAACCTGTTATTAAGTCAAGTGCCCATATAACCATAAATCCGAAAAACAAGGTGAACATAACATTTTGCTTTTCCAGATTAAAGAAGCTGCCATACATCATATCATATGGAACTTCTGATATCAGTGCAAATATTCCCAGCCTTGTAGCATAACTCATCCGGTTTTTAGTATGAAAATATCCCTCAACCAACACAAAACAGAATATAGGAAAACTTATTCTTCCCACAATTCTGAATGCCTCATACATGTTTCCATAATCTGTAAGTAAAATTACCGCAACGTGGTCAAAAATCATGGTCACCATTGCTATGATTTTCAATGTAAAGGTAGTAAGTCCCCACCTGTCAAGATTAAGGTATGCTCCAATACCCTTATTATCAAATTCCTTCAACTTATATCTCCCATTATTTATTCTCATCACCGGCAACTAACACGCTAATGCTTCTTCCCGGTGCCTCATACATTCTGTCAATATCACAGTCCTTTTTGTTTCCATCTGTGGAAAATTCAAGGTGCCATTTTTTCTTATTTCTGACAGACGGAACTCCAAACTCCTGATTTTCCCAATACATATTGTAAGCTATATATATATCCTGTTCTTCCCCTGCCTTGTCTAACAATGCGTATTTTCCGCAATACATAACTGAAAAATGTCTGTTAAAATGACTAAAGTCCGCATACCATGCCTTTGATCCATGATAAGACATATCCGGAAGACCGTAAGATTTATAATCCATTTGTCTTGTTTCCTGAGACAAATGAAGAACCTTATGCTTTTTCCTGAAAGCTATAATATTTTTTGTAAATTCCAGTATTTCCTTTGCCATGGCGTTGGTATTCCAGTTAGTCCATGATATTTCATTATCAAGACAATATGGATTGTTATTTCCCTTTTGGGAATTACACATTTCATCTCCTGCATACAGCATAGGGACTCCCTGACTTAAAAATACCAGACACAGGGCATTTTTTATCTGCCTTTTTCTCAAATCCATGATTTTCCGCTTTCTGGTATCACCTTCCGCGCCGCAATTCCAGCTGTAATTATACACTGCACCGTCCCTGTTATTTTCACCATTTGCCTCGTTATATTTTCTGTCATAAGAAACAGTATCGTACAATGTAAATGTATTATGGTTTGCCACATAATTTACCACTGCCACTCCCGGAGGATTAGCTTTTATCTTATATGCCATTGTGTTTAGCATATCCTCATCCCCCTTAATAAACCGCCTTGCGCAAACCATAAAGTCATCGTTAAAGTTGGCAATATTTCTGATTTCACTTTTTCTGCCATAAAAATCAGTATTATTTGAAAAACTATATGTGAAAATCTTAGTTGTACATAAAAGATTATCTGTTTCTACCATTCGCATAACTGCCTCTTCGCAGTTTGCATGTATTCCATCTATGTGATATTCCATAACCCAATAATGAAGACAGTCTAAAATAAGCTTAGGATTAGTTCCCTGAGGGAAGAAAAATTCCATGGAAATCTCTATTCCGTTTTTGTGAAGCTCCCTTACCAGATATTTAAACTCTTCCACCTCTCCTCCCGGAGTGTTAGTCCATGCAAAGGATGCCTTAGGTGCAAATGCATAACCGTCAGTATATCCCCAGTAATTAAGTACCGGCGACTCTATGGCAAACTGTCCCTTCATGGAAGTTGCGTTTTCTTTTTTTATTTCATTAAATTCATATGCCGGCATAAGCTCAATCATATTTATGCCTAACTCTTTTAAATATGGGATTTTCTCAACAATACCTAAATACGTTCCCTTGTGTTTTACCTTTGATGTGGCATGCTTTGTAAATCCTCTTACATGCATACGATATAAAATAGTTTCGTCAAAAGGAATATTCAAAGGTGCATCCTGCTGCCAGTCATAATCATCATTTATAATAATACCTTTTAGATTATCACACGCCTTCCCCCAATTCTTTTTTCCTGAAAGTGCCTTTGCATATTCATCAGTAACTATTTCTCCATCCACGGAAAAATTATAATAATATTTTGAATAATCAAGTCCAGACACACTCATGGCGTACACATTTCCTATGACCTGTGCGTTTTCAAAGGGAATACGTGCAACCTCCTCGTCTTTTCCTTTTTCATACAAAACTACCTGGCAATTGCTGCCATATTTAGCTGTAATTGCGAAATTCACCTCATCGCCTATTACCGTAACTCCCATAAGCAATGGATTTCCTCTGTATACTTTAATGTTTTCTAAAAGTTTATTATTCATGATGTCTCCCTTTCACGCCTTAAAACGAAATGATATGAAAATAATTATAACACATAAGTTATTAATTTCACTACCTATTTTATATGGGGATTAACGTTGCTTTAATGTAAAAAAACTGATATACTTTGATTTGCAATTAATTTAGTAAATAATATCAAATATATAAGCGAGGTTTTAAAATGATAAGTACAAGCAACATATCACTGCGTTTTGGCAAAAAGGCACTTTTTGAAGATGTTAATATTAAATTTGTGCCGGGACACTGTTACGGTCTTATCGGTGCCAACGGTGCCGGAAAGTCAACTTTTTTGAAAATTCTTACAGGTGAAATTGAGCCAACCAGTGGTGAAGTTATTATTACCCCGGGTGAGCGTCTTTCCTTCTTAAAGCAGGATCATTTCCAGTACGATGAATATACTGTTCTTGATACTGTTATTATGGGAAACCAGCGTCTTTATGACATTATGAAGGAAAAAGAAGCCATTTACATGAAGGAAGACTTTACTGACGAAGACGGTATCCGTGCTTCTGAGCTTGAAGGCGAGTTTGCTGAAATGAACGGCTGGGAAGCTGAGTCTGATGCAGCTACTCTTTTAAACGGACTTGGTGTTGACACTGAATACCATTACAGTCTTATGAAAGATTTAACCGGTTCACTAAAGGTTAAGGTTTTATTAGCTCAGGCTTTATTTGGAAATCCTGATATTTTGTTATTAGATGAGCCTACTAACCATTTGGATTTGGATGCCATTGCATGGCTTGAGGAATTTTTGATTAACTTTGATAATACTGTTATCGTAGTTTCTCATGACAGATATTTCCTTAACAAAGTATGTACTCAGATTGCAGACATTGACTACGCCAAGATTCAGTTATATGCCGGAAACTACGATTTCTGGTATGAATCAAGCCAGTTAATTGTTAAGCAGATGAAGGAAGCTAACAGAAAGAAAGAAGAAAAAATCAAGGAATTGCAGGAATTTATTCAGCGATTCAGTGCCAATGCTTCAAAGTCAAAACAGGCTACATCAAGAAAACGTGCATTGGAAAAAATTGAGTTGGATGAAATTAAACCTTCCAGCAGAAAATATCCATATATAGATTTCAGACCTGACAGGGAAATTGGAAATGAAGTTCTTACTGTGGAACATCTTTCAAAAACAATTGACGGTATTAAAGTATTAGATGACATTTCCTTTATAATCGGACGTGAAGACAAGGTTGCCTTTGTAGGTTCTAACGGTTTAGCCAAAACCACTCTATTCCGTATTCTTACAGGAGAGATTGAGCCTGACGAAGGAAGTTATAAATGGGGCATAACAACCAGCCAGTCCTACTTCCCTAAGGATAACACAAAGGATTTTGATTCAGATGATGTTATTGTTGACTGGCTTACACAGTATTCTGAAAACAAGGATGCCACATATGTCCGTGGATTCCTTGGAAGAATGTTATTTGCGGGAGATGACGGAATGAAGAAAGTCCGTGTTTTATCCGGTGGTGAAAAAGTCAGGGTAATGCTATCTAAGCTTATGATTAGCGGTGCTAATGTTTTAATTATTGACGAACCTACTGACCACCTTGACATGGAAAGTATCACTGCCCTTAACAACGGTTTAATTAAATTCCCGGGAGTTTTACTTTTCTCTTCAAGAGATCATCAGGTTGTTCAGACAACAGCAAACCGTATTATGGAAATTGTAAACGGCAAGTTAATTGATAAAATTACTACTTATGATGAATATCTTGAAAATGATGAAATGGCAAGAAAAAGAACTATTTACACAACAGAAGGAATGGACATTGATGATTAATGCCATTTAGGAGGCTTTATGAGACCAACTACCATAACTTACCCACCTAATGGTGTTAAACCCATAGGTGTAATGGAATTTGTGCATGGCATGTGTGAAACAAGGCAGCGCTATGCTGAAACAATGAAATATTTTAACAATAAAGGATTTATCTGTGCTATTTCCGACATCAGAGGCCACGGTGAAAATATTCTCACTAAAGAGGATTTAGGCTACTTTGGGGAGGAAGGATATAAAGGGCTTATTGATGATGTACATGAATTTACCATGTTTTTAAGAAGGGAATTTCCTCATTTGCCCCTTATTCTCATTGGTCACAGTATGGGTTCCCTTATTGTGCGTGCTTACTTGAAAAAGAACTCCCGTGAAGTTCAGGCAGTAGTTTTAAGCGGCTCTCCATCCTACAACAGATTTGTAGGGGTTGCTAAATATTTTACACGTTTTCTGGCTTTGTTTAGGGGTTGGCATTACAGAAGTCCCATGATTGAGAAACTGGTAAACGGTCCCTTTGAGAAGCCTTTTGAAAAAGAAGGAATTGTTAATTCATGGTTGTCCAGTGACAGATATGTTGTAGAGTTGTACAATAGTGATCCTATGTGTGGATACCCTTTCACGCTAAACGGTTATTATGCGTTGTTTAACTTAATGCAGACTGTTTACAGCAAAATGGGATGGACCAGCAAGAATCCTTCTCTTCCGGTTATGTTTGTATCTGGTAGTGAAGATCCCTGTAGAAAAAATGACTATTCTTTTAAGAAGGCAGTTACCCATTTTAAACGTTGCGGTTATCCTAACACTTACTACAAGCTGTATCAGGATATGAGGCATGAAGTTTTTAATGAAAAAGAAAAAGAACTGGTATATGAAGATATACTTAAGTTTTTAGAAATAAAGGCTGGAATAGAAGTAGAAGATGGAACCCTGTAGTCCCATCTTCTACTTTTTTTTTCACTTTTGCTGTCTCACCGTGTATGTTTTTATCCTACTCTCCCATAATAATTTTTCTCATATACTGCTTTTCTTTTTTTCCAATTATATAGCTGTTTATCATTGGAGTTTTAAAATCTATCAGTGGAATATTTCTCAGCTTACCTGATTCAATATATGATTTAGCCATATCCCAAGGCAAAAATGTATAATTTTCCTGTCCTAATAAAAAAGGAATGATTTTGGCACAGTCATCAATTTCCAAGGAAAACTGCTGATATTTTGGGAACAACCCTCTTATAAACTGACCTACATCCTGTAGTGCAAAGTTACACATAAGATATTTTTCATTAACTAATTCTTTCTGAGTTATTCCCTCTTTATATTTTTTATTATTATAATCCGTTACCAAAACCATGGTATCCTGTTTATACATTTCACAATAAAAGGCTGCCTTTTTAAGCGGTATATAGCTAAAAACTATATCTAATATATCATCCTGTAACAATTCCAATAAATTGTTAGATATTCCAATCATTATTTTTAGGGAATCCTTAGGGAATTTCCGTTGATGCTCTAATATTATTGAAGACAAATGTGCCTCATAAACAGAGTCTGAACACCCTATACGGATATGATTATCAAATTTGTGTATTGAACTTATTTCCGATAATGAATCATCTGTCAGCTTTATGACTTTTTCAGCATATAAAAGAAACTGCTCTCCCTCCATAGTTAGTTCCACTCTCCTGTTATTTCTTGAAAAAAGGGATATATTTAATTCCTTCTCTAACTCGTTAATCCTGTTGGTTACAGTAGATTGGGCGACAAATAGCTGATTTGCTGCTCTTGTATAATTTTTTACATTAGAAAGTACAATAAAAGTTTTCAATGATTCAATATCCATAATTTTCTCCTTCCTGTCAGCGGCATTTCATGGAAATCATGCTTAGAAATGAAGTTCGCTCATTTGTTTTCTTTGAGATTAATCAGTTTTTTCGATTATAACAATCTAAATAATTCACTTTACTTATAGTTTATCCTAAGCATATAATATTTTCAATACAAATATTATTTTTTGCCATTTTCAGGCATGGAAAGGATTTGCTTATGCAGGAAATTAATTTAAGCCATAAAACCAACTTATTAGAACAGGATCCTTACAGTTATCAATTACAGGATGTCGATTCACCGGAGCTTTTTCACGAGATGTTTCCCTATTCAGAGACTCCCAAAATAGCTTTTAACTATCGACACGTTCCGGCAAACATGCCTGATGATATATATATTACCGATACATCCTTTAGAGACGGTCAGCAATCAAGAGCGCCTTACACAACTGACCAGATGGTACATATTTTCAAACTTCTTCATAAATTAGGTGGAGATAATGGTATGATTCGTCAGACAGAGTTCTTTGTTTACTCAAAAAAAGACCGTCTGGCATTGGAAAAATGTATGGAGCTTGGATACAAATTCCCGGAAATTACTACCTGGATTCGCGCCAATAAAAAAGATTTTGATATGGTTAAGTCTAT
This sequence comes from Eubacterium segne, assembly GCF_014287775.1. NCBI lineage: Bacteria > Bacillati > Bacillota > Clostridia > Eubacteriales > Eubacteriaceae > Eubacterium > Eubacterium segne. The sequence goes on along the minus strand of NZ_JACOOZ010000006.1, from coordinate 58,999 downwards.
AGGAGTTAAAGAAACCGGGATTCTTGTAAGCTGTTCCGATTATCATATTTTTCATAAAATGGGGCTTACAAGAAAGCAGGCTTTAGACAAATACTTAGGCATTGTTAAGGAGTGCATTAATGCAGGACTTCGTCCAAGATGCCATTTTGAAGATATAACAAGGGCTGATTTTTACGGTTTCGTTGTTCCTTTTGCCAGCCAGCTCATGCAGATTTCCCAGGAATGTCACATTCCTATTAAGGTTCGTGCCTGTGATACATTAGGTCTTGGTGTTCCATATCCCGGTGTTGCTCTTCCAAGAAGCGTATCCGGCATTATTTACGGACTTCAGCATTACGCAGGAGTTCCCAGTGATATGATTGAATGGCATGGACACAATGATTTTTATAAAGGCGTTGTAAATGCCGCTACTGCCTGGATGTATGGTGCCAGTGCCGTAAACTGTTCACTTCTTGGCATTGGCGAACGTACCGGTAATGTTCCTTTGGAGGCAATGGTTTTTGAGTACGCATCCCTTCGCGGAACAATGAATGGAATGCATCCTGAAGTAATTACTGAAATTGCTGATTATATTAAAAATGAAACTGATTATGATTTGCCACCTATGACGCCTTTTGTTGGTGACAATTTCAATCTAACCCGTGCCGGAATCCATGCTGATGGCATGATGAAAAACCCTGAAATATATAATATTTTTGATACGGAATCTATATTAGACCGTCCACCTAAAGTTTCCGTAACTAACACATCCGGTGTTGCCGGCGTTGCTTTCTGGGTAAATCAATACAACAAAAAGCTGGGCTTACCTGCAGTTTCTAAAAATGATCCTGTTGTGGTTAAAATATATTCCTGGGTTTGTGAACAGTATGACCAGGGACGTATTACAATGATAAGCGACGAGGAGTTAGAGGAACAATATAAGAAATGTAGTCGCATTGAGTAATCAGGGGATTGGTATTAAATAGTTGATACAGGTGTTTGTGCCAAATAACTAACGCATGTAGTAATAGCTAATGTGGACATAAAAAGTACAGGTGAATTTTTTATACTAAACTTCACCTGTACTTTTTTACATCTTAATAATGTGGTAATTCCATGGGGGATGGTCATATTGAAATCACTCTTTTTTTCCTCATCTGTATCCCGCCTTTCCTGTTCTATTCAGTTTCGTTTCCCTCATCTAATAACTTTATTAATGCAGAAGGTTCACACACCTTAACAGAAGATTTCGCATAGTCTTTCATATTTCTGGTTACTATGCAATCCATTTCTGAACGAATTGCTGTTTCCACCATAATAGCATCTTCATAATCACCAATTTCAGAAGATATTGCTTTTCGGCAATCTAAAGAAGTAGTATCCAACAAATGAAATAAAGTAAACAGTTTACTCAAAATCTTTCGTGTTTCTGCATCGCTATGTGTTAAACGATGTGTCAGATAATAGATATCTGTAACTGACTTTGCAGTAATATAACCCTCAAATTGCTTATTTGCAGAATATATAAAGAGCTTTTGTGCTGCTTCAGCAAACGGGACACGAGACTGTAACGCATCGATGATAACACAAGTATCAACTAAAACTCTCATATTGTATTCAACCTTTCTTCCCGTGCTTCTTCCAGCGTCATATCATTTGGAAGAACACCAAACAATGACTTAGCAACATCTACTCTGTCCTGATATGGATTAGACAATTTTGCAACAACTTTTCCGTTACGGGTAATATAAATATCCTCTGTTTCTGCAAGCATAAGGTATTTACCAAGATTAGTTTTTAATTCAGTTGCAGTAATAGACATATCATCATCCCCTTTCTTGAAGAATAATTATTTATCGTCTAAAAAATAGAATCTCTCTTTTCAGTTATATTATACACAAATCGAACGATTTTATCAACAAAATCGTTCGATTTGTGCAAATTTTAATATTTACCAAACTTTGAGACTATCCTCCGCATCAATCCCTTCTTGAAAATGTATTATAAGCATTTCTTCCGGTCCCAACTGCCATTTTCATAATTTGTTATAAGTTGTTACCGGATTATATTTCCCTTATGAGGATTCGTAAACAAGGATAGAACAATATAACACGATACAAGATGTGACGGAGAGGACACCCGCGAAAACTTTAGTGTTTTCAAGGGTTTAACGAGATTTTTATAACACAATATAACAGTTATTAAATCCCTAAAAATACCCCAAGTGAGAATTCAAATTTTACAAGAATATTTGTTGTTTTTGTGATTTTCAATGCATTTTTCTCTTCTGAACCAACCTCAAATCTTATGAAACTCCTGAATTTACAAGAAATATATGTTATATTTTCAAATTTTATGTATTTTTTCTCTACACAAGCACTTTTCAAGCTCGTAATGTCAAAACATTTACATGAAATATTTGATATATTTTCAAATTTAATGTACTTTTCAATTTTTCACGCTCAATTATAATACCCCATAATATTCACAATCAATTCCACCGCAAAAATAAGCAGTTGGATTTCTCTATTGAAGCCATCCAACCGCCTATCTTTAAATTTCCGATATTTTATTTCTGATATTTTATTTCCAATATCTTATTTCTTCTACATCCTTACTAATATCCAGCCTGTTTTTCCAATATACACAGTCCTCTTTTCCTGCAATCGCTCCCCACACAACATAGTTATTCTTTAATAATTTCCAAGGATTCGCATGTTAATTGATTCTGCATTAATTCCGCTAAGGGCATTTATGGCACCTGCCTGTGTGGATTTTCCTTCAAACTCAACATAAAACCGATATTCCCATTTTTTCTCCGGAACAGGTCTTGACTCGATTCTTGTCATGTTAAGATCATTGTAAATAATGTGAGACAACATCTGATACAATGTACCACTTTCGTGAGGCATTTCAAAGCTAATACAAATAAGGTCAGCATTACGTCTCGCAATTTTATTCCTGCTGATAATTATAAACTTTGTTGTATTAGTTGCATTGAAGTTAATTCCTTTATGTAAAATATCAAGTCCGTATATTTTTGCTGCATTAGCACTGGCTATACAGCCTCTTGATTTGTCAGACTGCTCTGAAATATATCTGGCACTTATTGCAGTGTTAGCCAGATTAACCTTTCCCCAGCCATGTTCTTCGATAAATGCGTTACTTTGCATAAAAGCCTGGGGATGAGAATAAACATCCTTAATATCCTCAATTTTAGAACCTTTTATACCACAAAGACAATGCTCAATTTTAACATCAAAGGTATCCACAATATAATTATGAAATTCTACTAACAAGTCGTAAACATCCGTAACAATTCCTGCTGATGAATTTTCAAAAGGAAGCACGGCATAATCAGCCTTGCCATCTCTTACATATTTCATAGCCTCTCTGAAAGTCGACACGTTAACATAACTTGACTTATCACCAAAATATTCCGTAGCAGCCTGCTGGCTGTACGCTCCCGGTATTCCCTGATAAGCTACCGTAACATCTTCCTTTGGCAAATCATCCACAATATCAAAGCCAATATCGCTGTTTACCCCTTCTTCCGTAAGTAACTTATACTGCATTTTTCTGCTCATGGACATAATCTGCTCAAAAAGTTCTTCCACACCATGTCCGTAAAATTTATTACTTGCCTGAGCCTTTAAAGTTTTTAACTTATCTAACTCTCTCTTTCTGTCTAAAACCGGCTTTCCCGTGTGAAGCTTATATGCTGCCACATCCTTACATATATCCATTCTTTTCTCAAAAAGCCTTATAATCTGTTCATCAATAATGTCTATCTCTTTTCTGCTGTCCTGTAAATCTCTCATTTTGTTCCTTTCATAATGAAAAATATTTCTTAACGTAATCTATCTTTGAACTTTTTATACCAATCAGAACACTTAACTATCCCGGCTAATCATTCTGCTGCCTAAAACTACATCCGCCACATCCACTACACTTATTTTGTGGCTGTAAATCCTCTAACAATTGTGAAACCGTCTTGTTAAAAATCGGATGAACGGCATATGGTGCTATCTGATTTAAAGGTTCTAACACAAATAATCTCTTATGCATCTCAATATGTGGAATTTTCAAATCCGGTAAATTAACAATTTCATTATCAAACAAAATAATATCAATATCAAGAGTTCTTGGTCCCCAATGAATCTCCCTTGTTCTTCCGGCTTCTAACTCAATTATATTAACCTTCCTCAATAATTCTTTCGGAGAGTACAATGTCTCAATTTCTACACATCCATTTAAGAAATTATCCTGCTCCACTGGTCCATATGGCTCTGTTTCAATAAACTTTGATACTATGCTGACCCTACAGTTTTCATCATCATAAAGACCTTCTATTGCCTGATTAAGGTATTCTTCCTTATCTCCCATATTAGAGCCAATGCTTAAATATGCTCTGCTCCACTTTCTTCTGACTGTAACAGCCACATTGCCAAAAGGCAGCTTTATAGGTGCATTAGGCTTATTTATGGTAAGCTCCACTTCCTTAATCTTAGGAAATTCCTTTAAAAGCCCTCTTGCTGTCTGTTCTGCAACAGCTTCAATTAAATCAAATCTGTTTTCCGTCATAAACTTATTAATAAACTTACATGCCTTAGAGTAATTTACTGTTTCCTCCAAATCATCACTCATTCCGGGAGTTCTTACATCAGTAAACAAATCCGCATCCACATAAAACTTCTGTCCGTTTATTTTTTCTTCTTCATTACAGCCATGGTAAGCAAATACCTCTAACTGTCTGATTTTTATACAATCCATATTATATCCTTTATTTTACATTTTTTATGGCTTTTGCCATCATAAGAGCCTGATAATTTTCCTTAACATCATGAACCCTGAAAATGGTGCATCCTCTTTCATAACCCATAACTGTTGTGGCTACTGTTCCTGCCATTCTGTCATCTCTGTCCACATCAAGGGTAAGCCCTATAACTGATTTTCTTGAAGTTCCAAGGAGCACCGGAAGTCCCAGTTCCTTTAAACGGTTAACTTCATTAATAACCATAAGATTCTGGGGATAATCCTTTCCAAATCCAACTCCCGGATCAAGCACTATCTGTGAATCTTTTACCCCGGCCTTGTGGGCAATTTCCAAAGACTCTCTTAAATCATTTAAAACATCTTCCACAAAGTTATTATAATTTGTATTATCTCTATTATGCATTACACAGGCTGCCACCTTAGTTTCCGCAACAAGGTCAGCCATATCCTTTTTGCCCCATTTAAAGCCCCAGACATCATTTATCATATCTGCTCCTGCTTTAATTCCTTCCCGTGCCACTCCTGTTTTGTATGTGTCAAGGGAAACTGCCACATCAAATCTTTCCTTTACAGCCTCTATTACAGGCACAACTCTGCTTATTTCTTCTTCATCACTTATAAGAGTGTAGCCCGGTCTTGTGGACTCTCCCCCTATATCGATTATTTTTGCCCCATCATCAATCATCTGCCGGGTATGCTCTAAAGCCTTGTCCAAGCTGTTCCATTTTCCACCATCAGAAAATGAATCCGGTGTTACATTTAAAATTCCCATTATTACCGGCTCTTTATCTAAATCAAATTCATATTTTCCTATTTTCATTGTTCGCGTCTCTCCTATTTATTTATCAGTAAAGTAACATCTCTTCTTAAGGCATCATCCTCTTTGAATTTTCCTTTTAATGCAAAGCTGACAGTTTTGCTTCCGGGCTTTTTTATGCCTCGTGCAGACATACACATATGTTCTGCCTCAACCATAACATAAACACCTTTTGCCTCTAAATATTCCTCTAATGCCTCTGCAATCTGTTCCGTCATCTGTTCCTGTATCTGAAGTCGCCTTGCGTAAACTTCCACTGTTCTTGCCAGTTTACTTATTCCCACAACTTTTCCGTTAGGAATATAAGCAATATGCACTTTACCATAAAAAGGCATCAGGTGATGTTCACAGGTAGAGTAGAATGTAATATTTTTCTCTATAACAACATTTTCGTTGTCACAGGAAAATGTTCTGGACAAATGCTCTGCCGGAGTTTTGCCCATTCCGGCGCATAACTCTTCATACATTCTTGCCACTCTCTCCGGAGTATCCTTTAACCCCTCTCTGTCAGCATCTTCACCGATACCTTCTAAAAATAGTCTGACTGCTTCTTCAATTTTTTTCTTATCAAACATGTCAATCTCTCCTTCCGGCTTTAACTGTTTGTTTTAGCTTTAATATATTTCTTTAGTGCCCTGCGCAAATCCTTTAAATACGATAATGAACCAAAGGCAATAATTAAATCACAGTTATTAACATTAACTGAATTTATTGACATTTTAACTGCCTCATCCATTCCTTTTGCGCAAATAACATTACTGTTATATGATCTTATGGTTTCTGCCAATATTTCTCCATTAAGAGCCCGTTCATTATCAGGTGTTACGGTAATAATCATTTCCCCTCTGCCTGCTATCATTTCCGCCTCTTTTTTAAAGTCCTTATCGGCCAACACTCCCATTATAAAGGTAATTTTCTTATTTGTAAAATACAAATCTATAGAATCCCTTAATTCTTTTATTGCTCCGGGATTATGGGCACCATCAATAATAAATAAAGGTGAATCATTTATAACTTCCATTCTTCCCGGCCAATTGGCATTTAAAAGTCCTTTTTCTATGTTTTCTTCAACCTTAAATCCACGATTTTCCAGCGCCAAAGCTGCTTCTATGGCTGTAATTGAATTTTTAACCTGATATGTTCCGGGCATTTTTAATTCTATTTTATAGATTTTCCCGTTAGATGCCTTATATTCATATAAGGTTAAAAATCCTTCAGCCTTTATACCATACGCATTTTGACACAATATGAAAGGAGCCTTTTTTAATTCTGCTATTTTCTTTATGGATTCTACAGCCTCATCAGTCTGATTCGAAACAATCACCGGACAGTTGTCCTTAATTATTCCCGCTTTTACCCTTGCAATTTCACCTATTGTACTGCCTAAAAATTTTGTATGGTCAAGACTTATAGTTGTAATAACACTACACAGTACCTTTTTAAACACATTTGTGGCGTCTCCTTCTCCTCCCATTCCACATTCTACCAGCACTACATCACATTTTTTTCGCTTAAAATATTCAAACGCCATGGCTGTTTCTATTTCAAAAGGAGTTGGGTGCGGCAATGATTCCTTAACCATTTCATTGCATTTTGATTTTATATAGGTTAAAATATCCGCCACCTCTTCCTCTCTTATATAGGTATTATCCGTTCTTATTATTTCCCTATACTCAAAAACTGCCGGTGAGGAATATCTTCCTGTTTTGTATCCTGACTCCATTAAAATGCTTTGCAAAAATGCCGAGGTTGAACCCTTTCCATTGGTTCCTGCCACATGAATCACCTTTAGTTCATCCTGAGGATTTCCCATTTTAGCAAGAAGTGTTTTTATGGTATCAAGTCCTAACACACTTCCATATTTTTTTATTGCTTCCATATATTCCATTGATTCATTATAATTCATATGATCTCTCCTAAAGCCTGTTTTTTACACAAAAATATTGTCGCATTCATCTGAACATCTGATAAATACGACAATATTTTAATTATTCATCATATACATTTTTTTCGCTTAAAAATCTTGTTGCTACATAACCGGTTTTTCCGTTATATTTGATTCTTGTCCAGTCGCCTTCATTACTTAAAACCTCAACCTTTTCACCTTTTTCAATAGTAGTAACTACGTTATCTGATGAATCGGTGCTTGCCTCACTTCTTAAATTTACACCATCATTAGTATACATTGATGTAGATGCTGAAGCGTTGTCACCTGTTGTAGCACTTTCACTTTGATTTTCAGTCTTTGTAGTCTCCACGGCTTTGACTGTTGTTTCCGCTGCTGCATTTTTCTTATTGGTTGTTTCCTCAACTGTTGTAGTTTCAACTACAGTAGTAACCTCAACGGTAGTAGCCTCTGCTGTTGTTTCCTTTGCTGACTTGTTGCCTTTTTTTGAAGAACATGAAACACCGATAATAATAATCAGTATAAGAAGTATCACTACACCTGCAATTCCTGCTAATGTCATATTTCTCTTCTTTATTTGCTCTGCTCTTTTTATCTCTGCGTTTCTTCGTCTGTTTTCTACGATTCTCTTTATTTCTTCATCTCTTGTTTCTGGCATAAAATATCACCTTCTACTGTAAATTTTCTTCTTCCTCTATAATCTCGTCATATTCTCCGGACTCAACTAATTCATCAAAAGCATCTGAAGCTAAATAAAATTCTGCTTCTGTTTCAATGTTATCAAGTCCCGGTTCACCATCTTCATCTTCATAATATCTGTAAAGATATACTTCTCCCTCTTCATTTTCAGGTCCTTCTGTAGGAAGCAATGCGATGTAATCCTGTCCGTTTTCTGCTTCAAAGATACTTACCACAAGGCAATCTACTTCTGTATCATCATCTAATGTAAGAGTTACAAATAAATCCTCATCTTCTTCAAACTGATTATTATTTCCCATATCATCCTCTTTCTGCGTAAACACGCCATATATTTTAACGGATATTCTTCTATGCAAAAAATATCAAAGGAATTTCCTATTCCCATATTCATTACTACTTTATCAGAATAAAACACAAAATGCAACAAAACAAAGACTTTTCACGAAAAGTTAACATATGATTTCATTAGCAAACATGGACATTTCCACATCACACCCTAAGCTTTGTGCCACACCATAAACACACAGTTCTTCTATTGCTCTGGTTATTGCCACATAAAAAACTCTTCTTTCTTCTTCATAATCCCTTTCCCTTACCGCCTTTGAGGTAGGCACAACTCCCTGATTTGCATCTAATATAAACACGATTTTAAATTCCAGTCCCTTAGAACCATGCATTGTTATTATATTTATCCCTTCTTTATCTTTCTGTGACCTGTTATTTTTTTCATTTTCTATTGACCATATCCACTCCTTTAAGGTATTGTATTTTAATGCTTCATTGTAAATATCATCCATTTGTTTAATCAGAGCTTCTCTTTTCATATTATGGTCAATAGCGTATTTTCTCAAATAATTTTCATAGCCTACTCCGTGTTTAATATATGTTATAGCCCCGGAAGGATTTAGCTTTCTTACCATGTCAAAATGGAATTTTAATTTTTCTATATTATCTGTTATTTCTTTACTTTCCTGATATATTTTCCTTAATTCTTCAAAATCTATACTATTTTCCCCTATCACCGCTAAATTTATGTATCTTTGTGGTTTATTAACTATTTTTATAAAACTGTCATTGTCTCTCAGAGGCATTTTATCATAGGTTATGGCTGCTTTTATGTAATTAATTATATCTTCTGCCACCATTCCCCTATAAATGCTTTTTTCCCCTTTTTTACTTTTTGAATCTATGCTTACGTTTTTTAGAAAATCGGATATTTCCGGAATCTGGCTGTTATTCCTTACTAAAATTGCAATATCTGACGGCTTAACTCCCTTCTCCAAATATTTCTTTATTTTCTTTGCCACATACAATAATTCCTGATTCTTATTTTTAAATTGTCTGACATCTACCTCTTTTCCTCCCTTTGTATTAGGTATTATATTTTTCTCATATCTGTTTTTATTATTTTTTATTAAGTTTTCTGATGCAGCTACAATAGTTTCCCCGGAGCGGTAATTAATATTCATGATTATAGTTTCTCCATTTTCATAATCCTTTGTAAACTGCCCCATTATTTCAGGACACGCCCCTCTAAATCCATATATGGACTGGTCATCATCCCCTACTATAAAAATATTGTTATCAGGGCATGCTAACATCTTCACTGTTTCATATTGAATAGTATTAATATCCTGAAATTCATCAATTAAAATATACCTATATACATTCTGCCATTGTTTCAAAATATCAGATCTTTTAACAAACAATTCATGACACCTTAAAAGGATATCATCAAAGTCAATTTTCTTTTCCTTTGACAATGTTTTCTCATACTCCCTGTACACAAGCAAAAATTCCTCTTTTTTGCAGCATTTTGGTTCATAATCAATTAAATCAACCATATTGCCTTTGATATTTCCTATTTCGCCGATTATACCTTGTATAAGTTCCTGTGTGTTATCTGATTCTATATGTTTTCTAAGAACGATTTCCCTTAAAATGTCATATTTTGTTCTTTCTGTTACGATACAGTTTCCCTTATATCCCAATGACATTCTAAGTATCTTAAAAAATATCCCATGAAATGTGCCAAAAGTCACCGGATATGTCCTATGCCCTTCCGCCATAAGTTCTGTGAACTTCTTTTCCATATGAACAGCCGCCGCCTTAGTAAAAGTAACTACCATTATACTCTCAGGTGCAACTCCTTTGTTTATTAGATTCTTTATTCTATGGGTAATAACTGTTGTCTTTCCTGAACCCGGCCCTGCCAATACCATAGCTGGACCTTTAAAAAAATTAATAGCCTGTTGTTGTGATTTATTAAACATGTATTCCTTTCCGTACTCTATCTCCATCAGCAGTATATCATTATTATGTTGTTTTGTAAATATTATAAGATGTTTTGTAGCGAATTTGCTGTTATGCTGTTTTTGTAATTGTTTGTTGTTAATAGAAGCATTTGTTGCAGAAATTGATGTATTAAAGTTTTTTGAAATTGGCTTTAGGCAATTATTGCCAGCACCACGTAGTTGGGTTGGCAGTTGTGTCTGGGGGATGGCACTTGGGCGGATGAAACACATGATATTTGTTTTTCAACTGCCCCTTTTTCACTAAATTCACTTAAAAAACTTGTGAAATGCCATTTGACCTCTTCTTTTCCAACTTCCAATGGTACTTTTGTTGTTGCAATCAATTGTTTCTCCTGTATAGGTACCATTGAATTTTGTCAATTTCAATTCTCAACTGTATATTGCCATTATATATCAAAAATTTCATAGAATTTTAACTTTACGGAAAGTCATATTTACAATATCAATTTTCTATAAGTTTTCTCCCTGCATACTTCTAACCTATGAATTGATTTATTTTACAAGAAATTTTTGTTTAATTGTATTATTTACTGTATATATCCGCCCCAGAAGGTGCTTGCACCGCCTCCATCGCTTTTGTGAGGAAAATATAGCACCTATCTTCAATGTTTGTCATCTCCACCACGAAATTTATTTTATAAAGGATTACCCCCTTGCTTGACAAAGAGCCAAAAAAATGGACACCACTTACATGGTATCCATTTCTATATTTTATAACTTATACTTTATAACTTATATTTCACCCATAATTTCTACTGTGCTGCCTGGGCATTTTCTAACAGTTCGATGCCTTTTTTGATTCTCTTTATGGATTCATCTTTTCCTATAACTTCCATTATTTCGAAAGCACCGGCAGGTGTCATCTGCTTACCTGAAACTGCTGTTCTAAGAGGCCATAATGCCTGTCCGTTTTTGCAACCTTTCTTTCCAATGTATTCAAATACAAGTTCATGAAGTCCATCTACTGAATAATCATCCGTTTCCTCTAATGATGGCAAAAGTTCCTTAAGAACTTCTAATGAATTGTCAGTGTTTGTTTTCATTTTCTTGTGAGTATACATATCAGCACTGTACTCAGGAAGTTCCTCAAAGAAATCTACCATAGCACCAATCTCAGGAAATACTTCAATTCTTGTTTTTACCATATCAAGTATTTTCTTAAGATCCAAATCTTTTTTAATAGCTTCCTTAATGTAAGGCATTGCTTTTTCATAGAATATGTCGTTATCCATTGCCTTAATGTATTCTCCATTCATCCATTTAAGTTTCTGAATATCAAAAACTGAAGGACTTTTGTTTACTTTATGGTAGTCAAATGCTTCTATTAATTCATCAAGAGAAAAAATTTCTCTGTTATCTTCCGGACTCCATCCAAGAAGAGCAATGTAGTTGACAATTGCCTCAGGTAAAAATCCCTGCTCCACCAAATCTTCATATGATGAATGACCTGAACGCTTGCTTAACTTCTTGTGTTCCTCATCTGTAATAAGTGGTAAATGCACATATTTTGGTGATTTCCAGCCAAACGCCTCATACAATCTCTGGTACTTCGGTGAAGATGAAATATACTCATTTCCTCTTACAACATGAGTAATTTCCTGCAAATGGTCGTCAATAACATTTGCAAAATTGTATGTTGGATATCCGTCTGATTTAATAAGAATCATATCATCTAATTCTTTATTTTCAACGGTAATTTCACCATATAATTCATCATAAAAAGTTGTTGTGCCTTCTGTAGGCATATTAATTCTTATAACATATGGCTTTCCTGCGTCAAGATTTGCCTGAATCTCCTCCTTTGAAAGGTGAAGGCAATGCTTGTCATAAACTGTTATTTCCTTTCCATCCTCTCCAACGGAAGTTTTAAGTTCAGCTAATCTTTCCTTATCACAGAAACAATAGTAGGCATTTCCTGATTCAATAAGCTGTTTTGCATATTTCATATAAAGACCTGATGCCTGACGTTCACTTTGAACATATGGGCCAAATCCCTTATCCTTATCAGGACCTTCATCATGAATAAGACCTGTCTGTTCCAAAGTCCTGTAAATAATATCTACAGCTCCCTCAACATATCTTTCACGGTCTGTATCTTCTATTCTCAAAATAAAATCTCCGCCCTCATGCTTTGCAATCAGGAATTCATAAAGTGCCGTTCTTAAATTTCCAACGTGCATCCTACCTGTAGGGCTTGGAGCAAACCTTGTTCTAACCTTTCCCATATTCTCTCTCCTGTTCTTTACTAATAAAAAGAGTATCCTGAGATACTCTTTAGTGATTCTTATTTAAGTTCCTCGAAATACTTTACAGCTTCCTTAATAGAAACCTTAAATTTGTCATCAGATGAATTGTCAAACAGGAATATATTCTTTATGCCTGTTGGAACTGAAAAATCTAATTTCTTAACATATTCATCCCAGTTTTCTAACTTCCATGTATCTCTGTCGGAATTTCTTGCAATCATTCTCTGTCTGCATACTTCAACGTCACACTGTACCCATACAACTATAAGTTCAGCACCTTTCTTTTCCAAAAGCTGACGTCTAAGATTCTCCATGTATCCCGGAGTTCTGACCTCTCTTGTGTAAGGTGCATTAATAAATACAGTATCATTATATTCTAATGCTTCCATTGCAATTTCCATAATGCAATCATATTCATAATCTCTTATTTCTGCTTCAAAGAAATCTGAGCTTCTGTTATATTCCTGATTTGCCACAACAAATATCTGCTTTGATAAAACGATTAATGAGTCTTTATCAAGATATACACAGTTTGGAATGGCCTTTGCCAGTTTCTTCGTTACAAATGTTTTTCCACAAGCAGGTGGAGATGTTACTAAAATCAATTTCTTCATAATATTATAACCTCTTCTATATATAATAAAATCATTACAATTTAACCCAATTTCTTTTCATAATACCACTAAATACGCTTCTTAGTCAACACTATAAACTACAAAAAATGACAAAAAACATAACTCTTTTATTTATAAAGATAATTATTACTTTTTCATATATTCTATTATAATAATTATCACAAAAAATAATACATTAGAAGACTGTAAGATATATTAAAAATTCTCACATATAGCTATAAAAACAGGAATGGCTTCTTAGAGATTCCTCCAAGAAGCCACAAAATTGAAAGGGTTTAGATTATTATGTTACCTAAAAATCTAATACTCTTATAGTTTAATAATTAAAAACGTTTTTTGCAATAATGACGAACTATTTTTTTATCTTTTGTAATTATTGCACAAATAATCCCCTATTATTGTGAAAAAAGAAAACAATATTCATATATTTTGTACAAATAAACATTCGTTTCCCCCTTTTAAAATTTTGTTTTTTTAGTCAAAACTAATAAAAATTCTTTTATTACCTTTAGCTATATAACTGACCGTTATTTTCCTGTTCATTTCCTGCAAGCTTAATGTTACTGTCATCCATTTTCACCTTTGGAATAACTATAGGCGGAAGTCCTGCATTAACCATAATTGTAGTTATAAGAGTTCTTACATTAGGATATATTTCATCATATGCCTTTTTATGTATTTCCTTCTTATCCATTCCCGGCTCACAATCTAAGAATGCAGTAGCACTAATTTTAAAATTGAAATCCATTGGTGCTGTTTTTTCCATCATGTCAATAGTCAGATTTGCTGCGCAATGAAGATTATCATTAGTGTATTTAACATTAAATGATGCTCTCTGCTCAATATCTAACTTCACCTGTCCTTCCAATTTATTTGTAAGGTCAATTTCTTCTACCTTCATTCCTTTAAATATTAATTCACCCATTTTTAACCTCCTGTCCGATTCTTTCGTAGCATATTGTCTGCTAACTGTAACTATTACATTCTATCATAAAAAGAACTCCCTAAAAAGAGAGTTCTTTAACAAATTTATATTTTTTGCTATTTCTTAGTATCTACATACAGTTCGATCATCTTAGCGGCAGTGTCAAAGTCAACCTTTCCTGTATTTATGCATATGTCATATCCTCTTGAATCTCCCCACTTGTTCTCACAGTAGAAATTGTGATATACCTTACGCATCTTGTCAACTTTCTTCATTTTATTTTCTGCCTGCTTTGCATCTACATTTTCCCGCTCCATAACTCTTTTAATCTTGCTTTCCTTATCACCGGTAATAAATACCGTTACAAGGTTAGGATTATCTGCTAAAATTTCATCAGCACATCTTCCGACTACCACAAAAGATTCCTTTTCCTCATCAGCTTTTTTCTTTAAAAATCCAAACTGCTTAATGGCAATCTGCTGTTCAAGGGAAATGGTGCTTCCTGTAATAGGCATTGGCATAAAAGAAATGCTAATTGGCCGTTCATCAAATTTTTCCAGCATCTCTTTGCTAAAATGTCCATCCTTTGCAATTTCATCTAAGAGTTCTTTGTTATACAACGGTATGTTGTAATGCTCAGCCAATTTCTTTGCAATAACATGACCACCACTTCCGAATTCACGTCCTAAAGCTATAATTATCTGTTTCATAATGCCGTCCTCCTGTCTCAATTTTGTTACCTTTATTATACCACAAACTGCAATAAAATCACAGTAAAATCAGTGTGTATTTAACTTTAATTTTAAAAGAAAAAAGGATAGAATTACGAAAATCCTATCCTCTTTATATCTTATTTTAATCTAAAAATTTATAGCTTCCTTTAACGATTGCCTTATCAAATACAATGTACATTGCAGGTAATATGCAGATTACGCAAAGCATACTTACAATAGCACCTCTTGCCATAAGAAGACAAAGGGAACTAATCATATCTATACTTGAATATACACCTACACCAAATGTTGCTCCAAAGAATGTAAATGCACTTACCATAACTGATTTCATTGTAGCCTTAAGAGCATCGCCTGCTGCTGCCTTTTTATCTTTTCCACTAGATCTTTCCAGTTTGTATCTGTTAGTCATTAATATTGCATAGTCAACTGTAGCACCTAACTGAATGGTTCCAATAACAATAGATGCAATAAACGGCAACGTCGTATTAGTATAGAACGGTATACCCATATTAATGAATATAGCAAATTCAATAACTGCAACAAGTATTATAGGAAGTGAAATTGACTTAAATACTAAAGCAATGATTATGAAAATCAGGAAAATTGAAACAAAACTTACTGTTGCAAAGTCTTTGTTTGTTATTTTAATAAGGTCTCTTGTACAAGCTGCCTCACCTACTAACATTCCGTTTTTATCATATTTCTTTATAATTTTTTCAATTTCATTACACTGGTTGTTAGCTTCATCTGAACCTGTTTTGTATGCGGACATGAATATAAGCATCTCATGTTCATCGCTTTCTAACTCTTTTGTTAAATCCTTAGGAATAAATGATTCCGGAACAGAACCGTCTAAAACGCTTTCCTTTCCTAATGCCATTTGTACTCCATCAACCTTCTTAACTTCGTCAAGCATAGCTGATACATCTTTTGACTTTACATCTGAATCTAACAAAATAATGTTCGCAGAACCTAAATCATATTCCTTTGCAATCTTATTCTGGGCAACAACGCTCTCTAAAGAATCCGGAAGACTTAATGTTAAATCGTAGTATACCTTTGTGTTGGCCTGACCATAAATTGCAGGTACTAACAAAATAACAAATACTGCAATGAAAATTTTATAATGTTTTGCAATCCATCTAGGTACCTTATCAAAATCAGGTAAAAGATGTCTGTGTTTTGTCTTCTCAATTGCCTTGTGGAATACAAGGATAAATGCTGGAAGAATTGTTACACATGATATAACACCTAATACAACACCCTTTGCCATTACCACACCAAGGTCTAAACCTAAGGTGAAACTCATAAAGCAAAGTGCTATAAATCCTGCCACTGTTGTTATGGAACTACCTACAACTGAGGATATTGTAGCCCTAATGGCATCTGCCATGGCCTCATATTTATCACCATTTGTCTTTTCCATATGTTCCTCAAAGCTGTGCCATAGGAAAATGGAGTAGTCCATTGTAACACCTAACTGAAGTACCGCCGCTAATGCCTTTGTTATGTAGGATATTTCTCCCATAACAAAATTGCTTCCTAAGTTATAGACTATAGCCATACCAATACTCAAAAGGAAGAATACCGGTATCATAAATGAATCCATAAGTAATGATAAAAGAATGATAGATATTACAACTGCAACACAAACATAAATCGGTGTTTCCTGTTCAGCCAAATCCTTTGTATCTGTTACTATTGCAGAAATACCACTTATTAAGCATTGGTGCTTTGTAACCTTTCTGATTTCATTTATGGCTTTCATTGTTCCGTCACCGGAACTTGTATCATCAAATATTACCAGCATAATTGTTGATGTATCTTTGTTAAATGCATCATATACTTTGCTAGGAAGCATTGACTTTGGCATTCCCAAATCAACAAATGAATCATACCATAATACCTTACTTACATGGTCAACCTTTTCCATTTTTTCTTTAAGTACAGATACGTCACTGTCGCTCATTTTGTCAACCATAACAATTCCAAATGCACCGGAATTAAATTCATCCATCAGGATGTCCTGACCTGTCATTGTATCAATTCCATCAGGAAGATAATATAAAAGGTCGTAATTTACTCTTGTATTGAAGTAGCCGATTGCCGATGGTATCAGTAAAAGAACTGCAATAATCAATATGGCATATCTGGCTTTAACAACAAATTGTGAAAACTTCTTCATAAAATATCAGCTCCTTTACTTTTCAGATTTAATTTCTGCTGTTTTGAAGATAAACTTAACATCTCCACTCATGTCACTGTTAATTCCTGAGAATGAATTATACTTCTTTCCTGCGTTTAAAACATCTTCGATTTTGTTTACTGCATCCTTAGTATCTTCTCCGAATATTTCAGTAATCTTGCTGATACCTTCTTTATTTAATTTAATTGTTCCATCCTTTAAGTCCTTAGTACCGTTTGCTAATGTAACAATACCATTATCAAGAGTCTTTGTTCCGGCTGCTAATGTTTTAGCACCATCACTAATCTGTGATGCACCTGAATTTACAGTTCCGATACCACTCTTAATCTGTGGGCTTGCAGCGCCAATCTTGCTCTTAAGTTCACCTGTTCCTGATTTAAGGTCAGCTGTTCCTTTGGCTAAAGTTGCTGCTCCTGTGTTTAACTGCTTAATTCCTGAATATAACTTTGTAACTCCACTGCTAAGGGATGTTGTTCCTGCTTCAAGGGAATCCATTCCTGCAAGTAACTTCTGAATATCTGCTGCACTTGCACTGATTTGTGCTTCAAATGTACTCTTTACACTTTCAAGAGTCTGAACACTGTAATAAGCCTGAAGTAATGTATAATATGTGTTTACATCAAGACCTTTAGCTGTAAGAACCGTATTTAAATCCATGCCTTTAGTAACAGCTCCATTTATACCTTCAACAATCTGATTTAAAACCTTTTCACTGGAAATCAATCCGCCTGTTGCTGCATTTAACTTAGCAATTATTCCATCTATCTGTGTCTGAATAGATGATGGTGTTCCCTGTAATGTCTGCGCTAACTGCTTAACACCTGCATTTGCTTCTTTTGCACCTTTATTTAATGCCTTTGCTCCATTGTTAAGTCCCTGGGATTTCTTTGTATCCTCAAATGCTGCCTTGGCAGTTGCTAAACCTGATGATAAATCTTTTGCACCTTTGTTAAGTTTGCCTGCTCCATCATCAGCTGATGCAAGAGCTTCTAAAAGTGACTGATTAAATATTGAATACTTTCCTAATAACTCTTTTGTTCCATCTGATAATGTTGAAGTATATTTTGCAATATCAGAAGCACCGCTGTTGATTTTTGATGAACCGCTCTTTAATTCATTAGCACCATTATTAAGCTTTGTGGCACCATTTACCAATTCATCAGTTCCATCCTTTAATTCATCCATTTTTTCCTCTATATCAGAGAAATCAAATGTATCCTTTAAATCAATGTCACCTAATTCCGATGTTGCAACTGTAAGTGCCATATCCATTGAAAAATCCTTAACATCAGCTGTAATAGTAACACTTTCAGGAATATCAATGTCACTAATGTAATCCTTTGCCTTGTCAATTGTATCAAGGAGATGATCCTTAAATCCCGGAGCTGCATATCCTACAACGATTTTGTTATCATCGTAATCTACTACTTTTCCGTTATCTACTGTTACATTTGAGAAGTTATCATCTAAAATCATTCCTGTTAATGTAATAAATGGAACAAAGTTTCCTGCAACTTCTTTTGAATTGTTTGTGTAATCATAAACAATTTTTACCTTACCACTTTTTCCTGCTAAATCTTCAGGAGAAATTTCCTTATCATCAAGATAATATGAAACCTTAATATCAATTGGTGCTGACTTTGTTGTTGTTCCCTGATATGAAATGTCCTTGCCTTTGTTTTCCCATATCAGCTTACCATTATCTGTGGTAAATGCCTCATCACCACTAATATTTGTTATATCTGTTAAATCTGAAACATCACTTATGTTGTCTTTTCCTTTCACCTTAAGAACATCACTTACTGTTGTTTTGGTAACTGTTCCGTCAGCATTCATTTCAACATATACTGTTTCTTTCTTATCAGTGTCCTTTGCATCTCCTAACTTGCCTGTAAGCAACGCCTCAACATTTGCCTCATTGTTTGTTTCCTTTGCAGTGCCTAATGTTTTGTCAGTGTTATCTGTAGTCTTTGTTGTTCCACAACCACTAAAGCCACATACAACCATTGACGCTACTAATGTTAAACTAATTCCTTTTTGAATGTAATTCTTCATAACAAACTTCACTCCTTTATAAAAAATCTAAAATAAAGTATACAGTTATGTATCTTTTAATCATTAGACAGTTTCATAACTGTATTTATTTTTTGTACTAACTTATAATTTTGCATATACGCCGTCTGCTTATTTATCTGTTTCATTTTTGTGATACAAATATAATTCGTGTCCTATCTTTTCTGAACTAAAGGAAATATCCTGGAGTAGCTGTGCTAACTCTTCTTCTCCTTCTTTCATTCCTTTAAGTGCCCAGTCAACTATAATTCCCGTAAGACCGTATGCAAAAAATCTTGCGTAAATGTCACGCATCTTTTTATCAAGATGAGTATAAAGGTTTAAATCTTTTATCGCCTTATTAAATAACTCAATAAATATTCTTTCAAGATATACCGAAAAGAAATCATTGTTAGACTTTATGGTATTCATGAAAAACTGTTTTTTCTGTTTCATATAAACCAAAAGCTCTAATATCTTCTCTCCCCAGTTATCAAAAGTAAGATCCTTTGTCAGGGGAATTACCAGTTCCTGATTGTAAATCCAGGCAAGTAACTCATACTTGTCATTAAAATGGTAATAAAAAGTCTGTCTGTTTACACCACAATGTTCCGTAATGTCAGCAACCGTTATCTTATCAAGTATTCTGGTTGAACCTAGTTCTTTAAGGCTTTCAGCCAGTGCCTTTTTGGTAATGTTTGAATTGGCCATGTGACTTCCTCCTTCTATAAATTTATTACATATATTTATTTTTTATACTTGTGTACAATTTCTTACTAGATGTATAATAACACCTTTTTATACATTTGTCTAGTTTTTTTATTACATTTGTCTGATTTTTTATATTATGACTGTTTTTTAGTCGTGAGTTTGTATTATAAAAACATCTAAACATAAAACTTTATTTGGACATTAAAAGAGACCGTCGAACTGATATGTACCAATTCAACGGTCCCCCGTAATTATATTATTATGTTGTTATTTAACAACTATATTGCTCCAGTTGTAATCTACTTCTTTATATGAAGGATCAACTACCTTAAGAATATTATTATATAAGTAATCATGTGCAGCGCTTGTATTCATCTTCTTTGACTGATACAGCTGATCACAAATCTTATATACTGAGTAAGTATATGCCTTACTATATACATAGCTTCCATCACTAAGAACTGCGTATGCTCTTACCTTATATTCTGTTGTAAACTCTCTGGCAGTGTTTGTACTAAACAATGTAGTTCTTACAAAATATGTTGCTGTTGTTGAATTTCCAAGAACTGTATTACTTGTTCCTGCCGGTGTAGAATCTAATGAAACTACATATTTGTTAGTTGAACCAACATACATATCTGCATCTGTTACTCCCAAAGAATTTCCATCTATTGTATCTACCGCATAAACAAATCCCCACTTAGTAACATTCTTTCCATCTATTGTAGGTTCTACAGAACCAACAACTCTACTTCCTCCAAGAGTCGTACTTACCTGATATCCTTCAATATTAACATCATCACTGATTGTAATAGTCTTAGGATCAGCTGTAGTAGGTTCCTCTGTCGGTGCCTGTGTAGGTGCTTCTGTTGGTGCCTCAGTAGGTTTCTCTGTCGGCTTCTGTGTTGTTTCCTCATCACCTCTTAAGTTAGATAAGAATGCCTGATTCTCTCTTACAAATGAATTGCCATTTTGTGATGAATCCCAGTTGATAGACCATGACATAATACCTCTGAGTCCCGGATGAGCTGCATCAATCTCTGAGAATGCCGCCTGAAGGTTTGCATTAGATATCTGACCGCTTCCTGCTGCACCGGCTGATGACGGAACACCAATTACTACCTGATCAGGTCTAAGTGGTGCAAAGTATGTTGCTTCACTCTTTGCAACACCGGCTCCTGCTCCTACATAAAATCCGTCAAGTAACATGTTACACATTGCTACAACCCCTTCTTTTGTTCCCATATTATAAGAAACTCCATCCGGTGCTGTTATGGCAATTGAATTGTATAACTGAACATGTACAAAGCTTGTTTCCTCACGTAATGCATTAATCATTGGTAAGTATGAACCTGCCCTTGAATCACAATACTGATTAATTCCTGCATAGTACATATATCCCATCTGCATATAGAATGTTTCAGGTGCCCATGAGAGAATGAAATCATCGCCATAGCTGTGTACAATAGTCTTAATTGCTGAAACCATGTTAGCTAATTTAGGTGAATTAATTTTTCTGATATCCTTATCATTGCCCTGGGCAAACTGTACAGATGACTGTTCTAAGTCAATGTCAATTCCATCAAATCCGTATTCATCTACAAATCCCTTAATATCACTTACAAACTGATTTACAGCTGCCTGTGAATCTAAAGAGAAGTATCCCTCGTATCCTCCAATGGAAAGAACTATTTTCTTTCCTTTAGCCTGTAATGTTTTAATATCCTGCTTAAAGTCTTCCTTTGTATAACTGCTTGAAAGACCTGAAATGTTAAATCGCATTTTTCCATCTGTACTTCCTGCACTAACAGGTTCTGCAAAGGAAATATTAATTACATCCCAGTTACTGTCAACATCTCTTAATTTAATAAACGGATTTCCTGCATTATCCCATGTATGGTAATATCCAATCATAAGTCTTGATGAAAGACCTGTTGTTGGTGTACCTGATGTAGGCTTTTCTGTTTGAGCCACTGTTGTGTCTGATTCAGATAATCCTGAAACCTTAATACTAAGTATGCTTCCTGCTGTTTCCGTACCGTTTAATGCTGCTGTAACCTTTATTGTATGACTTCCGTTTTTAGTAAATGTATAAGCTACCTGTGTAGCAGCTGTATATGATTGATAAAAACTTCCATCTATATAAACGTTGTATGTCTGACCTGACTTAATCTGATCCTGTGTCTGTCCCCATGCAAAGGCTACCTCTGCACCATTTTGTGAAATTAAAGATAGTCCAATAACTTCTGTAGGTTTCGCTGTAACCTCTCCCGGTGCTGTTGTTTCCACTGTAGGGGCTTTGGTTGTTTCTACAGTCGGTGCCTTTGTAGGTACCTCTGTAGTTGGCATTTCATCTACTGCTGCATCCATAGCTTTAGCCCATGCATAATTATTTGTTGCATCCCAATTGATTGACCATGTCATTACACCTCTGAATGTAGGGTATTTTCTTGGCGGTGTAAAGCCTCCTGATGAAGTACCGTTTACCATGGAATTAAGTGCTGTCTTTATAGTGTCATTTGACACATAACCACTACCTGCTGCCTTAGCCATTGATGGAACACCAAACGCTACCTGATCTGCCCTAAGTCCTGCTTCGATTACTAATGTTGACATTGAAGTAAGGAAATCAGCTGTTCCCGGATTTACAATTGATCCACCGTATCCGTTCATTCCACCTGTATTGTAGAACTGTGGATAGCAGATTGTTAAAATATCCTTAATCTTTAATGCCAATCTTAAATATGAAGTTGTAATATCATTAGCTGATAATCTGTCTGCCTGAATATAATATGTTTCAGGAGCCATTGTAATTATAAAATCATCTCCAAAATGATCATGTACTGTTCTCAGTGCTTCTGCAATATAATCAACACCTGTAACAGCACTTCCCTCAAGGTCAATATCAACACCTTCAAATCCATATTCAGTAATAATGTTGATTAATCCGTTAGCAAATCTCTGTGCTGCTGCCTCACTGTTGATTTCAATTCTGCCTTCAGCACCACCTACAGAAATAATAACATGCTGTCCCTTAGCCTTTGCGTCCTTAATATCCTGTATAAACTGTGCCTTTGTATATCCTCCAAGTTCCTTACACAAGTCACTGTCTAGTTCAAATGTAACCTCTCCCGGAGTTGATGTGTTTCCTGTAAAGGCAACACAAATCATATCATAATATGTAGGAACATCACTTATCTTAAGTGCCTTTGAGCCATTTAAGAAATTATGCCAGTATCCTGTAACCATATGCTGTGGTAACTTACCATTTACAGTATAATTATCCTCTGTTGTCTGTTCTTCTCCTGATCCCTTAGTTGTTTCAGGATTACCTGCTACTAAGTCAGTTCTTTCCTTCCAAAGTGTACCTGCTAATATTGGTGACCAGCCTGAATTTGAAGTATGACCATATGTACATTCATATACTTTTCCTTCATACTGAACAAGAACTCCAAGTTCATATTTAACACTGTCAGGTGACCATACAGGATAATCTCCTGTGGCTGCCTTTGTTGTAGAATCCTCTTTTGTTGTAACATTATCCTTTGATGTTACAACTTCACCTTCTTTAGTTGTAACGTGTGTATCATCTTTTTTAGTTGTTTCAGTCTGGGCCGGGGTTCCATCTGAGTATAACACGGTTTTGCCCATCTCTTCACCATTTTCTAATGCCTTTGATGTCATATAGATTTCTGAAATATCAGATGCCTTAGCTGTTCCTGATGTTTTCAAAGTAAATGTAAGAGAATCACCCGGTGCAAATTTCTTTGAACTCCATGCTGGTGGAGTAATAATTGTATATCCATTTCCGCTGGAAATTGTTCCACCTGACTGCCAATCTCCTGTAAGAATCTCCCCGCTCTTTGTCTTAAAGTAAAACGTAGGATATGCCACTGACTCACCAAATGTTTCTGCCTGTGGCAATGCTGCCTTATCACCTGAAGGGTTAGGCAATGTTGCCTCACTTGATTCAGTAAGAGTGTTATTGTTTTTTACAGTAAATGTATATGCACTGCCTGATGTTGCAATATCCACTGAAATGTTATCCTTCTGTGGAATTACAATTTTCTGGTTTGGAAGGCTTGCTGAACCATATAAAGAATCCTTCATAGTCTTAGTTACTGCATTTGTGCTGTCTAATGAAGCCATCCATGAAATAAGACCACCCAGACCTTTTTTCTTTACATAATCACCTTTTGCAGCAACGGATCTTTCATTGTCACATGTAAAGAAATATCCTGTTTCTGCACTATAGTAATAAGCTGCCTGAGCCTTTTCGTCATAATATTCTTTTAATTTGTACTGACTGATAAGAGTATCAATATCGCCATATGCATATGTACCACTTGTAGTTCCGTCAGCTGCCTTAACACTGTTAGGTGTAGCTGTTGCATAAAGTCCCGGGTTGTCAGGATCTAAGCCGTCATTTTTAACTTCTGCCCAACCTCTTGTATACGGTGCAACACCAATTACTACCTTAGACATATCAACTTTATCGCCATATGTATCTTCTAAATATTTAACACATGTATCTACTGAGAACTGCGCATCTTTTTGCTTGTCATGATCATATGAATCGTTAGTATATAAAGCTGTCTGGTGAGCTGTATATCCGTTCCACGCACCATTTAAGTCATATGTCATCATGTTGGCAAAATCTACTGTCTGTAAAACT
Source organism: Eubacterium segne (assembly GCF_014287775.1). Lineage (NCBI taxonomy): Bacteria > Bacillati > Bacillota > Clostridia > Eubacteriales > Eubacteriaceae > Eubacterium > Eubacterium segne. The sequence continues at coordinate 34,323 of NZ_JACOOZ010000006.1, read as the reverse complement.
TTGTCATATTCGATTTTTGCCATCATAGCCGGTGATGCTGACATGGCACATGATAATTCATAATACTTACCATCTTTTACACTATACTCATCTAAAGTATTTCTAAGTTCCTGCATAAGAAGTGTAAAGTTCTTTGTATCTGCCTCTGAGCCTTTACATCCTTTATCAACAGTTACTCCGTTTCCTGTAGGATCCGGGTCTCTGTCTGCTGTAGGATACTCCCAGTCAATATCTACGAAATCATATCCGTAATAATGAACAAATTTTGCAATATTCTGCGCAAACTTTTTTCTTGTTTCTGCAGTTGATGCAAGTTTAGGAAATGCTCCTGATCTTGTCCACCCACCTACGGAAATACCGATTTTCATATTAGGGTACTGCTGTCTTAAAAGAAGCATTGCTCCTAATACACCGGCATATAAAGATTCTGAGCCAACGCTGTATCCAACATTAGGATTATCAAAATCTGCCCAGTAATCACAAACATTTAAATTACCTTTTTCATCCACGTCCATAAATGCGAAGTTTAAATGTGTAATTAAACTTCCGTCAATTTTACTTGGATAGAAATTCTTCTGTCCTGCATAAACTGACCATTCACCGTAATACATTACGTTACGGTAAGTTGCCGATGAAGCCTTGTTTTCAGCTTTCAATTCAGCAAGAGTCTTTGTGGCAGCCTTTACATCTGTCACACTGCTTTCTGAAACTGCTACATAACCACACATAAGGTTAAACACCATTACTATGGTTAAGACAACACTCCAGACACGTCTTGTGATTGATTTCTTTCTAAAATCACTCAATTTCATTGTTCCCTCCTTAATATTTAACAAAAATAATTACGAAATCTATTATATGTTAGCACTTTTAACTAAATCTTTAAAGCCATTTTACCAAATTTATCCTCAGAACTGGTAAATTGCACAAATAAATACAAGAAAAAACAACTATAAACAAAAAAAGTTCCAACCTAACGTAAAATCAGATTGAAACCTTTTCATATTAATTAATTTTATCTAAAAAGAAAATATACTAAAACTACTGCTCCTAAAATAATTCTATACCATCCAAATATCTGGAAATCATGCTTCTTAATATATCCCATAAGGAACTTTATAACAAGTAATGAAACAAAAAACGCCACTGCCATTCCCACAAGCAAAATGCTTAACTCAGATACTGTAAATAACAAACCGAATTTTAAAAGTTTTATAAAACTAAGTCCAAACATAACCGGCACTGCAAGGAAAAATGTGAATTCTGCTGCTGCCACTCTTGATACCCCAATAAGCAATGAACCGATTATTGTTGAACCTGAACGGGACGTTCCCGGGATTATGGATAACACCTGAAATAAACCAATTATAAATGCAGTTTTGTATGTTATGTCTGAAAGAGTGTTGATTTTTGGTGTTCTTGTTTTATTCCAACGCTCGACTATTATAAAAGCAATACCATAGAATATAAGTGTAATGGCTATAACTGTAGGTGTATGTAAATGTGCCTCAATAAAATCATCAAAAGCTATTGTAACAACCGCTCCCGGTATACAGGCTACTACAACCTTAAACCATAAAGACCATATATCCTTTTTAAGGATTGAGCCTTTTTTGTTAATTCCATCTTCTGTATCCTTTCTTTTAAAAGGCCACATTTTATTCCAGAACATAACCACAACTGCCAGAATTGCTCCTAACTGAATTACCACGAAAAACATTTCCTTAAAGTCACTGCTTACATTCATTTTAATAAATTCATCTACCAGTAACATATGTCCGGTGCTGCTTATTGGCAACCACTCAGTTATTCCCTCAACTATTCCTAAAAATATAACCTTTAATATTTCAATTATAAAATCCATCACTACATCCTTTCATATATAATTTACATTGCCGTTTCATCCGGAATATCATCCAAATTGTCATCTCCAACATCTATGACCTTTGGTTTCTTTCTATAGAAAATGTCATATAGAACCGGAACAATAAACAATGTCATTAATGTTGCATACAGTAAACCTGCACTAACCACTATAGCCATACTCTTTTGCATTGCATCACCGGCATTTTGTGAGAATACCATAACACTCATGGATAAAATAGTGGTAAGGGCTGTCATAAGTATTGGTCTCATTCTTGTTTTTCCCGTTCTGATTAATGCCTCCCGTTTTTCCATTCCTTTTATCCTCAGTTGGTTGGCATAATCCACAAACACTATTCCGTTATTTACAACTGTTCCCATAAGTATCATAAATCCCATAAGCGCCATGGCTGATATAGACTGACCAAATATCATAAGTCCAATCATACCTCCGGTAAATGCCAATGGAACCGTAAATATAATGATAAACGGAGATAAAATGCTTTGGAACTGTGCTACCATAATAAGATATACAAACACGAAACCTAAAGCAAGGGCTAACAGCATCTGTTTTATCATTTCCATTACCTGAGCTGATTCACCCTGAATTTCTATGTTATATCCATCCGGTGTATCATACTTTGCCAAAGACTTTTCTAACTGTCTTGACAAAAGTGTAGCATTGTAATCTTCTTTAACTTCAGCTGTTACAGACATATATCTTGACTGATTTTCCCTTCTTATGCTGTCGACACTTTCTCCCTTAATCATTTTTGCAAACTTAGATAGCTTATAGGTTTTATTTACATCTTCTCCTGATGCATTTTTAGTTGTAGATGTAATTTCCGTATTCATGAGATTTTCAACATCCGGCTTATCAAGGTCATTTATTACATTAACATCCATATCCTTGTTATCCACAGTAATTGTTACGGCTGTTTTGTCTGTTTTTATCTTTGCCGCTAACTGCTGGTAAATCTGTGCTGTTGTAAGCCCATATTCTGCCGCTTTATCTTTATTTATTTCTAAATGTATCTGTTTATTTTTCTCACTGATGCCATCTTTTACATTTTCTGTTCCCTTAATGTCTTCCATCATTTTTTTAACGTCTTTGCTGATAGACACAAGTTTATTCTGGTCATCACCATATATATTTACCTGAAGTCCGTTACCGGAAAGACTTGATGTGTCTCCTAGGGCTGAAGATGACACCTTAAGTTCTTTGCATTTTATATCTTTAGCGTTGTCCTCAATTTCTTTTATAATTTTCTTAAACTGACCTGTAGTTTTTATGTCTTCATCAGTTATTACACTAAATATAAAGGAGGTATAATTTCCACCGGCTCCTTCTAAAACAGATGATGTGGCGCCGGCATTTCCATCCATGGCACCTACCTTGTCAATTCCCTTAACCTTAAGTATGGCATCCATTACCTTATCAGCTGTGGCATATGCCTCTTTCTTTTCTGTGTCATCATCTACTGTAAGACTTACTGAAATCTGATTGCTTACCATGTCATCCATCATTACAAGCCCCATTCTAAATGCCTGCACAACGCATATTACCAGCAGTAAAACAGAGATTATAAGAGGGATTGCCTTATGCTTCAAACATTTCTCTAATACCTTTCCGTAGTAATTATTTACTTTGTCATATAACTTATGCTGTTTTGTTTTTGTGTTTTTTAAAACTGTTGCACTAATAGTAGGAACTACAGTCATTGCCACAATAAGGGATGCTATAAGGGCATATGAAATGGTAAATGCAAAAGGCATCAGTAAATCACTAATCATTCCCGTAACATATACCATAGGAAGGAATACACTTATGGTAGTTAAGGTTGAAGCCACAATAGGTGCTGCCACCTGTTTAGTACCCTGTACCGCAGCTCTTGGTGCGGATATGCCATGTCCTCTTAACCTGTAAATATTTTCCATTACAACAATGGAGTTGTCTACTAACATTCCTATTCCAAGACATAAGCCTCCAAGAGACATTACATTTAATGTGATGTTGGTAAAATACATTATAACTACGGCAAACAACACACTAAATGGTATACTAAAGGCTACTATTAATGTAGGCTTAATATCCTTTAAAAACAGTGCCAGCACAATAATTGCAAGAATTGCACCAATAAGCATACTGCTTAAAACGGAACTGATAATCATATCTATATAATTGTTCTGATCCATAATGGTTGTTACTGACAAACCATCATATTTCTTTTCCAGTTCCTTTGATGCTGATTTTATGTTATCAGACACATCACTGGTGTTGGCTGTACTTGATTTATATATGGCAAGTAATATTGCATCCCCACCATTAATTTTTGAATAGCTTTCTCCCGCATTATCAACCACTGTTACATCAGCTACATCTGATAATTTAATCTTTCCAATGCCGGATATTTTTGTGAGAACCATATCTTTAATTTCCTTTTTACCGGTATAATTATCTCCCACATCAATCAACCACTGGTTGTCATTTTTATCGTCTATGTATCCCGCAGGCATTGAAAAGTTTTGAGCATAAATAAGATTAGATAATGTATCAATACTTAACAATGCGTCCACATTTGCATTCTCCTTAGCAGCTTTTCTTGAATTTTCCAGTTTTTTCTTTGCATCTTTTAAATCTTTTTTAGCACTTTCTAACTGAGTCTGACCTGCTGCTATCTGTGCCTGACCTGCACCAAATCCTGCGGCAGCGTTATATCCCCCTTCAATTGTTTTTGACTGATTTTCGTCTATTCCCTTCATCTGTCCTGAAATAGTGTCATTCATCATTGATGCTGCCTTAATTTCTATTTCAAGATTTGCCAGTTCAGTTTTTATCTGAGGCATTCTCACTTCTACAATGTCATAAACCTTTTTCAGATTTTTGTAGGTTAATTCCTTTGTTTCTTTGCCGTAACCTATTTTTTCCAGCCACTTTACAAAAGTTTCAAATTCCTTTTTGTTATTCACCGCATCCTTAATATTTTTAGGAACAGTTACCCCTGCCTGTTTTGCCAGTTCACCATACTGAGAGCTAAAAGTTGTAAACGTCTTGTCAATTTTATTGTACATATCTTCAACCTTTGCATCCTCATATGCCTTCTGCTCCGCTTCAAGGGCACTTTTACCTGCCTTTAAGCTGTTAAGGGATGCCTCGTAAGCATTTTTTACAGCCTGTGCCTGGGATAATTTAACCTGGGCATCAGCTAACTGCTTATTAGTGCTTTTTTGAGTGTCATCTAAATTAGACTTTTGGGAATATAATTCCTTTTCCCCATCTGATAATTTCTTTTGTGCATCATCTATCTGCTTTTGTGCATCTACCAATTTACTGTTTGTTTTAGCCAGGATTTTATCATTAATTTTGTCAATTTTTTTACTGTTTAGCTTTACTTCTATGGAATCTGTGGTAAATCCCATAGAGGTAATACTTGCCACACCATTTTGTCTTTCAAAGTAAGGTTGCAGAGTATTTTTAGTAAAATCCGTAAGTTCTTTTATGTCCTTACCCTTATAATCCACACCTACGTACATGGTTGCCACCATATCCATGCTTACTTCCATTATATTGGGAGTTCCACATTCATCAGGAAGGCTTACCGTATCTAAAACCTTTGATATTCTTACCAAAGCCGAATCCATATTGGTATCATCTGCAAACTGTAGCATTATCATACTGTAGTTATCAGCAGAAACACTTTTTACGTCTTCCACCCCATTTACTGTTCCAAGAGAACTTTCCAGTGGCTTTGTAACGTCATTTTCAACTTTTTTAGGAGTAGCTCCCGGCTGGGTTGTTATTACCATAATATATGGCAGTTCCATATCCGGCATTAAATCCATATTCATTCTGTTTAAGCTTACTCCCCCGATAAGGAGAATAATTATTACTGCCACTACTACGAAATATGGCTTTTTTACAAAAAATTTAGTCATTAAATTACCCTTTCGTTCTATTTATCTTATGCCAAAAATTTTCTCTATAGTTCACAATTATTAACCGTTCTTGGGAAGGGAATTACATCTCTTATATTGCCCATTCCCGTAAGATACATAATCATTCTCTCAAATCCCAATCCAAAGCCGGCATGTCTTGCAGTACCGTATTTTCTTAAGTCAAGATAAAATTCATAGTCCTTTTCATTAAGTCCTAACTCCTTCATTCTTTTCCTTAATACGTCTTCTTTTTCCTCACGCTGGCTTCCACCGATTATTTCTCCGATTCCCGGCACCAGACAGTCCATAGCTGCCACGGTTTTTCCGTCATCATTTAACTTCATGTAAAATGCCTTTATTTCCTTTGGATAATCCGTTACAAACACCGGTCTTTTAAATATCTTTTCCGTAAGATAACGCTCATGCTCCGTTTGAAGGTCACATCCCCATTCTACCTTATACTCAAATTCATCATTATGCTGTTTTAAAATATCTATGGCCTCCGTATATGTTACTCTGCCAAAATCTGAATTTACCACATGATTTAATCTGTCTAAAAGTCCCTTATCAACAAAGCTGTTAAAGAAATCCATTTCCTCCGGTGCATTTTCTAACACATATTTTATTATGAATTTTATCATAGCCTCTGCTAATTCCATATCATCTTCTAAATCTGCAAAAGCTATTTCCGGCTCAATCATCCAAAACTCTGCTGCATGTCTTGTAGTGTTAGAATTTTCTGCCCTAAATGTTGGTCCAAAGGTATAAATCTTTTTAAATGCCATAGCATATGTTTCCCCATTAAGCTGTCCTGATACTGTAAGATTAGTTGGCTTTGAAAAAAAGTCTTTTGAATAATCCGTATTCCCCTCTTCATCCTTTGGAACATTATTTAAATTCAGAGTAGTAACCTGAAACATTTCCCCTGCCCCTTCGCAGTCGCTTCCTGTAATAAGGGGAGTATGAACATATACAAATCCCTGTTCCTGAAAGAATTTGTGAATGGCATAGGCACAAAGGGAGCGCACTCTGAAAACTGCCTGAAATGTATTTGTTCTTGGTCTTAAATGGGATATTGTTCTAAGATATTCAAAACTATGTCTTTTCTTTTGCAGAGGATAATCACCGGTACTTTCCCCCTCGATTATTACCTCCTCTGCCTGAATTTCAAAAGGCTGTTTTGCATTAGGTGTGGCAACTAATTTTCCCTTTATAATAAGTGCCGCTCCAATATTTGTTTTTGATATTTCTGAGAAATTATTAAGTTTATCACTGTAAACCACCTGTATGGGTTTAAAGAATGTACCATCATTTACTGTTATAAATCCGAAGGTTTTAGAATCCCTTATACTTCTTACCCATCCGCATGTTTCAACTTCTTTGTCAATATATTTTTCTGTATTATCATACAATTCCTTTATTTCAACAGGTTTCATAAATGCCTCCAACATACTTTTATGTTTGAATTTCAAACACTCATTATGATAGTATATCGTCTTTTTTACCCATTATCAACTAATGGTTCCTGATTTCACGTCAGTTTTTATATCGTTTTTCTGAAAATTGTTATTATAATATGTAAACTCCTCAAACTCACTTATTCCTATATTTACTGATGTTCCGTCAATTCCCGAATGAATCTGCCACAACACATCATTTATCAGATTCACCCCTATTCCCTCATCTGTTTTCACATTTTGCATTTTTGACTTTTTTTCTATGCCATAATAATCTGCAAGAGAATCTATTATTTTAGACTGTATAATAGCTAATGACAAATTGTCTTTTCCTTCATAAACCTGTACTGCCATTTTTTCAAATATCTCAACATCTTTACAGGTTACAAGATATATTTTCATGGTATCACTATCCACATATATTTGTAATGGGTTTTTAAGTCCATTTTCTTTATTGTATACAACAACATCACAAACATAATAAGATATTCCCATATCGTATATTGTGTATAATTGAATATCATTAAAGTACAGCTGTCCATCAAAAAGCAAATCATTATATTTTTCCCCAAACAATTTCTTTTCAATCTGAAGCCATTTCTTATATTCATTGTTAATACTTTTTTCAACACTTTTAAGTTTCTTATTTTCCGAATTAAATATTACATTTATAACCTGGGCATTTGACTTACCACTTAAAACATCCCCTAATATTTCAAGCTTTTCCTCAGTAGACTTAGTTTCTCCTGTAGTCACCTCATAAGCCGTTTCATCATTGTAGCTTATTTTTCCTACATTACTTTTATTTGTCACTTCATTTAAAATTATCGGCAAAATCATGGCTAATGCAATTATAACCACGATTCCCATAATCGCTAATATCGTTTTTTTAATTTTCATAGCCTTCTCCTGCTAACTGTTTATTATCCATAGGTAGTATCACATATACATTTGTGCCTACCCCCGGTTTACTGCCTATTTTCCATTTCCCATGGTGTATGGAAACAATCTTCTTGCACAAAGCCATTCCAATGCCTGCGCCTCCCTCTTTTCTTGCTCTTGATTTATCCACCATATAAAATGCCTCTGTTATTTTTCTAAGTTCCTCCGGTTCCATTCCACATCCGTTATCCTGAACGGTTACCATATATTCATTGCCTGATGCCTGTCCCGTAATAAGAATTGCCCCACCTATATCCACAGCCTTTCTGGCATTATCCACTATGTTATTTATCAGTGATATAAGCAATTCTTCATTTCCATATACCTTGCCCTCTTCAGCTTTAATCTTAAACTTTATTCTTTTTTGTATAAGATTAGGTTTTGCCATTTCTCCTACCTGTTTAAGAAGACGCTTCATATTCACCTTTTCAAAGCTGATATTCTGCTTGTCAAGAGATATTAAATCCATCAGTGAAAAGGACAGTTTTTCTAATCTTTTTCCCTGAGAGAAAATATAATTGGAATATTCCTTAATTTCTTTTTCACTTAAATCCATTGAACGAATCATATCTGAATATCCTACAATGGCTGTAAGAGGTGTTTTTAATTCATGAGCAAAACTTGCAGTAAAATCTTCCTGTTTTCTGGCACTGTCCTCTAATTCTTCTATATTCTCTTTTAAAATATCTGCCATACTGTTAAAGCTGTTAATTAAAACTCCAACCTCTCCCGTCTGTTTTCCCTTTGCCCTTGCGCCGTAATCTCCTGATGCCATTTTCTCAGTAATTTTTGATAATTCAACTATAGGTTTTGTTATCCTTTTAGAAATTAAATAAGACAATATTCCTGACACAACAAATGCCATAATTACCATAAGCCTGTATCTGTTATATAATGTATTTCTATCTTCATATATGTACTGTATATTTTTTATGCTGCTTACATAATAAGTTTTTCCGTATACAACTATTTTGTTCATATTTTCAATATAATGTTCATTATCATCTGCAAGCTTTATAACATAAGCACTGTTTTTTTTATTCATTTCCTTAACGGAAATAAAACTTTCTATGGTGCTTCCCCTGTACTTTTCCACTCCCTTGGAATTACATAATTTGATATTGTATCTGTTTTGTCCCAAACTGTTTCGTACAGATTCCGTGGTTTTTATAACATTTTCCTCTAACCTGTTATCATCCTCCACAGATACACTTAAAGACGTTTTAAGCATATTCATAAACATTTTATTTTCGCTTACTTCTCTTTGAATTTCCCTGTTTAATGAATTATTAAAAGACGCATAAAGTAATGCACCTCCAAAAACAAGGTACATTACCGTTACAATGCTTAAAATAGATAAAAATATTTTCCAAAAAATTTTCATGTCTAGCCCTTTAATCTATATCCTACTTTATATACTGATTCTATTTTTTTCTCCCACCCTAACTTTTTCCGCACTCTTTGAATATGAAGGTCAACAGTTCTGCTATCTCCCATATAATCACTTCCCCATACATTTTCATATATAACTTCCCTGTACAAAGCCACGTTTTTATTTCTCACTAATAATACTAATAAATTAAATTCCTTAAGTGTAAGCATAACCTGCTTTCCGTTTTTTTTCACTTCCATAGAAGCTAAGTCAATGGTTACATCCTCTTCCACTATAAGATTTTCCGCCTTCCTATAACGTCTCAATACACTTTCCACTCTTGCAAGCATTTCAACTATTTCAAAGGGTTTGGTTATGTAATCATCTGCCCCTAACTTTAGTCCCTTTACCTTATTATCCGTGCTTCCCATTGCCGTAATGAAAATCACAGGGTAATCCATGGTTTTGGCATATTCTAACAGGTCATATCCATCTATTTCAGGAAGCATTATGTCAAACAGACACAAATCAAATTTTACCGTGTCCATCATTTTCGCAGCATCCCTTCCATTGTATGCACAGGTGCAGGAATAACCAGCCTTTACTAAATTTACCTTTATAAGATTTGCAATTATTTCATCATCTTCTGCTATTAAAATTTCAATCATTTTTATCCCTCAAAAAATACAAATTATCTGTTACCTTTATATTTTGTAACTTCTTTGTATCACAAATGTATCATACCATATTGCCAAATATTTACCAATAGAAAAAGAGGCTACCACAATGTGATAACCTCTCTTTAATATAAAATCTATTCCGGTTTTACTAATGAATTACCAATGTTAAAATCTATCTTTGTATACGCCGGATTTACTGCACTTATTATTGTGTCATATAAATAATCATGAGCAGCCTTATTTTTCATTTTATTATTTCTGTAAAGATTTTCAGCTAAATCATATACTGAGAAATTTAATGCATCACTGTAAATAACTGTTCCATCATTTAACTTTGCATATGCTCTCTCGCATATCTTGACATTGAAAAACTCTGCGTTCTTTACAAACTCCATAGTCATGACATATTTTGTAGATGAATCAGCAGAAGATAATATTCCATTTTCTGTTGCCTTGCTTTCCTTTACATATGCATTGGTACTTCCAACTTCTAAATCATCTTCACTTACATAATCTGCCAATCCGTATATCATTCCCACTTTTGCCACTTCACTGTCAGGATCATCTAATGTATATACTGTTCTGTATCCTTCCACAGTTGTGCTTATCTGTAAACCGTCAATTTTAACATCTGCGCTATAATTTCTTTCATAGTCAGCTTTTTCATATGTACCAGGCTCTGCCAGATAAATATAATCTAACCATATCCAGCAACTGTCTAATGCATCCTGAACCTTTATTACATCTCCCGGCTTAACAGGAATACTTCCAATACCCTGTACACTTGGAACAAATCCCCAATAGTCATTGGTCTTTGTATAGTTCATCTTATAGCATCTGTTATTTACCCAAATATTAACCTGACCTGATGTTCCACTGGAATAGCTTAATACAAGATCGTATGTACCTTTTTCCACGCCTTCCGGAACAACCATGCTTACACTTCCCTGATTAAGTCCAATGTTATTTACATATTTTCCTTCAGAAGCATTTTCCTCAGATACCACCTGTGGCTTATCATTTCCGCCCACATCCTTAAGTGTTCCGTCTTCTGCTTCCATTCTGTAAATAATGCCTTCCGGATACTCATATGTCTTTGTATATTCAGCTTCATCAGTTTTAACTAATTTAACAATAATCTTGTCAACCCATCCGTAACCGCTTCCATCATCAGGATTATCTGAAATCGTTATTTTCTCTCCTCCTGATAAGGAAATAGTAGAGGATAATTTGTCAGTAGTCATCTGGTTCATACCAAATCCGTTGCCGTTTCTTACTATGTAAGCTGCATCATTGTCTCCCACTGCCACACCAATTTTGGTACGGTTACCACAAGAAACAACACTTACTTCGTATTTGCCCTTTACAATGTTTTCAGGCATTGTAAATGAGAATGATTCTCCCGGCTGTAAATCTGCCTGACCTTCTGCTAATTTTTCTTTATAATAATCTTCACCTTCAAATGTGTATGATTTTTCAAGGTTTGTTCTCTCATTTAACTGTGTTGGTTCATCTGATGACATATATAACATATCCCAGTATTCAAGAGATGGAACTGCAAACTCAATATACTTTCCATCACTATCCTCACCCTTTGTAAATGCCACACTTTCAGTCATTCCACCATTTTTATCCGGAGATGCAAGATAAAGTGAATTTACTTCATCTGAATAGTAATATTTAACCTTTAAATTTTCTACCTTTGTAGGTGTTGCTTTAGTTCTGTCTTCATCTCTCCATTTATTATCTGTTCCCAGAAGATTTATTAAATGGAGCATCTGATATCCGTTTCCTTTTTTTGTATAAGTCCAGATCTTGTCTGATTCGCCCTCTGTACTTGTAGCATAATCTGATATGGAAACCTTATTATCTGTTGCTGTCTGTCCGTCACGTAAAATATTTTCATAAGCAACAGCAAAATCATAAATATTTCTCATTCTGCTGCTTAAGTCGTTTGTCATTGTTACTCCATCATGTGGATAATATTCCTCATGAAGAATGTTATTTCCATTTCCTAATTCAACTCTGTTACCACCTGCTGCAAAAACAGCTGCATTTACCAGCATAACAGCCGGTGTGTTCATATGACCGTCTGTAGCATTTCTGTTGATGTATGACTTAACTGCCAAAGACTTTCCGTTGCTGTCTTTCATGGAGTTTTCCACTTCAGTTACAAGAGAGTTATATGTATCATATGTATTTCCGTTTCTGTCTGTATCCCATGGCCAGAATTCTGTGTAAAGAGCATCTACTGCACTTGTATTTGCCTGAATAATTCCCTTTGCGCCTACCGGGTTAAATGAAATACACTTATCTCCTAATGCCGCTTTTGCTGCATCTAAAAATTCTTTATATGTATCTGCTATTACATATATCGGCTGTCCGTCATCTGTATAGCCAAGAGGCTGTCCGTCGGCAGTTACCATGTCCCCCCAGTCTCCTACAGTATCTCCATGCCATCCGTCAAAGTCAAAATATTCAAAAACTTTCTTATATTCATTAAATATGTAATTTTGCCAATCCTTATTAAGAGGATTCATAAAATAGAGAGTTCCGTTACCTGTAGGTGAATCTCCCATCTTGTAACAGAAAGCTCCTGTTCCTCTATTATTGTCATCTTTAAAAAATACCTGCCAGTTTTTGTGTTCATTGTTATCACCGGCAACAAAATCATCTGTTCCTGCATATATCATATCATATGCCATACATGCCATATTCTTTGATTTAGAACTCTTAATATAATTTTTAATGGTATTAACATATATGTTACGTCCTGCCCAGTCCTGATATACTCCTGAATCAAGCTGTTCCTTAGGTGCTAACGGCTGGTGATGTAAATGATGCCAGTCATAGTATTCTATTACGTTGATATGATATTTACTTAACTGTTCAACTTTTCCATATGTTTTTGCATTTTCACTGAAATCACAAAGGTATCCGTATCTTGGGAACTTTCTCCAGTCTGAAGAAACGTCTACGCCTACACTTTCTTCATCTATAACAGTTCCGTTTTCGTCCTTTGCTACAATTTCCAGCATATATCCCTGAAAATCATTATCCGGTGCTGTCCATTTAAGAATTCTTGTGCTTTTTGCCTTCGCCTCAATATTGCAATCAGTCACAATTTTATCTCCAACTTTTTTATTTAAATGCATAGCCTGCAATTCCAGACTTTTGATTTTGCTTTCAGATTTGTTATTTACATTAACTGTAATCTTAACGGTATCTCCGGGATCATACATAGCCTTATCTGTGTATGTATCATAAAATACAGATATTGCCTCCCCTGATGTGGCTGCGTCTACCCTTGTAGTGTTTTCATAAATCCCCACTTGCAATGTCATGGCTATTGCCATTACAAAAGCAATTATTCTTCTCAATTTCATTTTATTTACCTGTTGATATTATAAATATCCCTTTCAAATTATTTATCTTTATATTTACCTTCTACCCTCCTTCCAGTTAAACGTTAAACTACTTATACAATAAATATTAACATTGTAATTTTACAATGTCAATTTGTTTGATATAGGAAAATATCACAATATTTTACGGCTTTTTTATGCACTTTATATACTGAAACGTTATTATTAAAAAGGGTATTAAAACAGTAACTTTAACTTTGTAATTTCACTATTTTAATACCCTTTTTTGTCTATAAAAAGTATATGTCGCACTATTTATTTTTTCTTTTTGCCTTGTCAACCTCAGGCTGGAATCTTTCCACCTCTTTAGCTATTACCCCACTTAATGCAAGGAGGCATATAAGGTTTGGAATTGCCATTAATGCATTAGCTATATCTGAGAAATTCCATACCACATCCAAAGCCGTGGTTGCGCCCACAAATACCACCAGTGAGAACACTATTCTGTACACCATGTTAAATTTGTGAGTATTGAAAATATATTCAAAAGCCTTTTCACCATGATATTCCCAACCAAGTATGGTGGAAAATGCAAATAAAACTATTCCTATGGTTACTAAATATCCTCCTAATTTTCCAAGAACAGATGAAAATGCTGCAATGGTAAGAGCTGCTCCCTTTACCACTTCCTTATATTCATATTTACCACCCTCAAATATGTACTCATTGCCTGCTGCGTCGTTCCATGTTCCATCTATAACCGAAGGCTGCTTATCCTTCTCTGAATATGTAAGCTCTATGGTATTTTCTTTGTTATTATCATCAACATATTTTAATATTAAATTTGAATTTTTAAGTTCATATGCATAATTAACATTTGCATCCTTTTTGTCGTTATCATGAGCTACCACTGCAATGTTATTTGACTCCACATCATATGTTCCCTTAATAGTGGTATCTGTCATACCAAGCACTCCTGATGAAGCTATGCAAAGTCCTGTTATGGTACATACTACAATGGTATCCCAAAATGTACCTGTCATGTTAATATATCCCTGACGTACAGGATCATCTGTGGTGGCTGCTGCTGCTGTTATGGCTGCTGAACCCATTCCTGCCTCATTTGAGAAAACTCCACGGGCAACACCGTAACGCATGGCATTCATCATTGCCGCTGTTATAGCTCCGCAAAGTCCACCTCCCACTGCATTAAAGCTAAATGCCATTTTAAATATCATGGCAACCCCTGCCGGAACATTTTGTATATTTAATATAATAACAATCAATCCTGCTATTACATAGAAAATAGCCATAAAAGGCACAACAACTGATGACACCTTTGAAATTGTCTTGATTCCTCCTACAATAATTACAAGAGCAAGAATTGTAAGAATAACACCTACTATGGTAGTTGATACTCCAAAGGTGTCATGTACTGACTCCGCAATGGAGTTAGCCTGTGTCATGTTACCGATACCAAAGGATGCTATTACTGCAAACACTGCAAAAAGCATTCCCAGAAATGCTCCTAGTTTTTTGTTTTTAAAGCCCTTTTTCATTGTGTACATAGGACCACCGGACATTTCGCCTTTTTCGTTGACTTCACGATATTTTATGGCAAGCATACATTCACTAAATTTTGATGTTAATCCAAAGCAGGCTGATATCCACATCCATACCAATGCTCCGGGACCACCTGCCACCATAGCCGTAGCCACTCCTACTATGTTTCCTGTTCCAATGGTTGCCGCCAAGGCTGTAGTAAGTGCTGAAAATGGTGATACATCACCTTCTCCCCTACTTGTAGTTCTTGCTTCCTTACTTAATGTGCTTTTCAATGCATACCCTAAATTTCTCCAAGGTCTGAACTTTAATCTTACTGTAAGAAATACTCCTGTTCCAACCAGCAATATTAACATCACCGGTCCCCACACAAAATCGTCAATAGCTGAAATTATTTCTGCAAAACTCATATATTTTTTCTCCCTTTTTTGAAATAAAAAAATAAAAGGAGGTAGTCAAAATAGAACTACCTCCTTTGGTAACATATTATGTATCATAGTTTAATGTGAAAATATTGTCAAGGTATTCCATGAAATATCTTAATATATAAGCCTTTTAGAATATTTTTTCCAATAAACTATCTGACATTTAAATTCTTTAAGTATTCTTCAATAACTGCTTTTCCCTTTTTGGATTTAAAATTAACTACCACAATCACTATAGCAAGTAAAACAGTTACCACCAGACACAAAATTATGTTATCCGTCTGCTTTTGCATTGCCGAAGCAACAAATCTCGCAACAATAAGAATAGCTGCAAAAAATACCAGTCCATACAAATAAAATCCATAGGTGAATTTTCCTGATATAATGCATTTGTCACTTTTATCCGCCAGTTTTCCTTTAAAGGTCACGGGAATCGCATCTTCCCCATTATTAAACTTTCCCTGCTCTAAGGTGATGCTTATCTTATCATTTTCTAAACCAACTTTAAGATTTTTCTTTTCAGCCTTACTTTTCATCACGTTAATCAGTGATTTTTTGTCTCTGTTATATTCAAATTCCATATTGCTATCCTTTAATTATCTGCTGCATTTAAACAGTAAATCTTCCCATCTTCTGTCAACCTCCTTCTGATACTTTTCTATCAGATGTTCATTTTCAGGTTTAAAAAGATGCTTAAATCTTCCCTGAGTTTTCAAAAACTCTTCAATTGGAAGTCTGTTCTTTGGCTCATAGTTAAGTATCCATTTACCCTCAACTACTTCAAACAAAGGCCAGTAATTAGTTTCAACAGCTTTTTTGCAAATATCCATTATTTCATCTGTCTTGTACTTCCATCCTGTAGGACATGGTGAACATACATTTAAAAATGCAGGGCCTTCAGTATAAATGGCTCTTTCTGCCTTTGTATGTAAATCCTTAAATCCGTTAAAGAATGTAGTCTGTGCCACATATGGAATGTCATGGGCTGCTAAAATTGCTGCCAAATCCTTTCTATACTGCTCTTTTCCGTTGCATTTACTTCCTACAGGAGTTGTAGTTGTATCTGCATACATAGGCGTGGCAGATGAACGCTGGGTTCCTGTATTCATATAAGCACCGTTGTCATAACATACATATGTATAGTTAGTTCCACGTTCCATTGCTCCTGATAATGACTGAATACCTATATCGTATGTTCCACCATCACCGCCAAAGCAGATAAACTTGTAATCTTCCTTGAGTTTTCCTTTTCTTTTTAATGCCTTGTATGCCCCTTCAACACCACTCATGGTAGAGCTTGCATTTTCAAAAGCACTATGTATATAGCTGTCTTCCCATGCCACGTATGGGTACTGGAAAGATGAAACATTTAAGCACCCTGTTGCACATCCTATAACAGCTTTATCTCCTTCGTGAAGTCCACGAAGAACATTTCTTGCACAAATTGTGGCTCCACAACCTGCACACATTCTATGACCGGGAGCAAAACGTTCCGGTTTATTCATTGTTTCCTTAAAATTGTAACCCATTATTTTGCCTCCTTATCACGTAATCCCATATATCTGTATGTAGGACCTGTCTCACCTGTTTTTGCTATATCCTTTAATGTTTCATAAACATTTATCATATCTTCCACTCTTACATCACGCCCACCAATACCATACATAATATCAATGGCAAGAGCATCACATTTTCCCGTGTACATAGCCTGCATTGTTTCAGCACCTAAAGGACCACCGTTTGTAGAAAATGCCTCGCTTCTGTCCATAACAGCTACTGCCTTGCATTTCTTTAATGATGCTGCAATTTCTTCTCCCGGAAACGGTCTGAAAGAACGAACCTTTATAAGTCCTACCTTATCACCATTAGCTCTCATTCTGTCTATTGCATCTTTAGTAGTTCCAGCTGCTGAACCGATGATAACCACTGCATATTCAGCATCTTGCATCTTGTATTCTTCAATCAATCCGTACTTACGTCCTGATATTTTTTCAAATTTTTTTGCAACATCTAAAATAACCTTCTTAGCATTTTCCATTGCGTGAGCCTGTGCTTTTCTTGATTCCATATAGTAATCGGATACAGCATAAGGTCCCACAGCAAAAGTTTCATCCGGATTTAAAAGATAGTCTACCGGCTGTCTTTCTCCCACAAATTCTTTTACCGTAAGGTCATCTAAAAGCTGCATGTTCATAACTGCGTGACTGGTTATAAAACCATCCTGACATATCATAATAGGAAGCATAACATCCGGGTGTTCTGCTATATTATATGCCATAACCATGTTATCATAAGCCTCCTGATTATCCTCGGCATATAACTGTATCCATCCTGAATCTCTTGCACCCATGGTGTCTGAATGGTCACAGTTAATATTAAGAGGTCCTGTAAGAGCTCTTGCCACTGCCGCTAATGCTATAGGCATTCTGCTGGAAGCCGCAACACCTAATACCTCCCACATAAATGCAAGTCCTGCTGAAGATGTAGCAGTAACGGCTCTTGCTCCGGCAGCTGCCGCTCCTAATGCCGCACTCATGGAACTATGTTCTGATTCTACAGTGATAAATTCCGTATCTACTAATCCGTTAGATACATAATTTGAAAAATACTGTGGTATTTCCGTTGACGGTGTAATAGGAAACATTGGAAATACATCCGGATTAATTTGTCTGAGGGCTGTAGCTACAGCCTCATTTCCTGACATTAAAACTCTCTTTGGCATCCTATTTCACCTCCATCTTAATTGCATTAAAAGGGCATGCCTTTACACAAATGCCACATCCCTTGCAATGATCGTAATCTATAGCCTGTCTTTTATAATCTTTTACAGGAATTGCACTGTCAGGGCAAACCGGCACGCATAAAAGACACTGCTTGCATTTTTCTTCATCAACTACAGGAGCTACGTTAGTCCAGTCACCTGTTACAAATTCTCTTGTAGTTCCACATCCCACAATTGTATTTCCTCTTGTTACATCCTGCCATGCAACATCCTGAGCTAATTTGGTAATATCTGTCTTAGCCATCTACTTAACCTCCCTTAACGCAATTCTTAATGCTTCCATATTTCCCTTTACCACTTCCGGCTTTTTAGCAAATTTATGCCTAAATGAGCCTTCCATTTCGTTAAGGAATGTTTCGTCATCAATAACACCTGTTACTTTAACTATTGCAGCAAGCATAGGTGTGTTTGGGAAGTTTTTGCCAAGAGTATCCATTGCAATCTGTCTTGCATCAATTGTATATACTTTTCCTTTGTATCCTCTTAAATGTGGGATGATTTCTTCCTTACTCTTTGCCGTATTAATAATAATAGCACCATCTTCTCTAAGTCCGGCTGTTACATCCACTATTTCAATAAGTGTTTCATCAACAACTACTACAAACTGCGGATCATAAATATTAGAATGAACCCTGATAGGTTTATCACTTATTCTGTCATATGCAGTAATAGGTGCTCCCATTCTTTCCGGGCCATACTCAGGAAAACCCTGGGCATTCTTTCCTGTTTTAAAAGCCACTTCTGCCAAAAGAAGCGCTGCTGTTTTAGCACCCTGACCTCCACGTCCGTGCCATCTGATTTCAAGAGTATTCTCCATTTTTTAATTCCTTCTCTTTTTATAGTTTTCTCAAATACTTATGTAACTTATTTCGTTTAATTCTTTAGTGTGTTAAAGTTACGCTAAATTTTATTATATACAAATGCCTTTAGAATTGCAATAGTGAAGATTTACTGTATTTGGGCTTTTAAATCATCTTTTTCCTTAATTTTTCTTGCTAAATAAACAAATGGAGTATCTGCTAAACTGGTTACAATAAATATAATATAGCTTGATATTACAATGCTCCAAAGGGTCTTTATGCTATAAATTCCCCAAAATGAAGCAAAGGTAAATAATAAATCATTTAAGAATTGGGATACCATAGTGGAACCGTTATTTCTAAGCCACAAAAAATCTCTTTTGCTGTTGGAGCGTTTTTCTGTAAAACTCCATATTTTATGGTATGCCCACACATCAAATTCCTGAACTATTGCATACACTAACATACTGGCAATCATAATTCTTGGAGTATTTGAAAAAATAGTTTTCATTGCTCCCATCATTATGTCCGTAGAAGATGGTGTGTATAAAAGCCACCACTGGGAAAGAATAATAAATGTAACAGATGTTGCAATTCCTATATGTACAGCTTTTCTTGACTCTTTTTTACCATATAATTCACTTATAATATCCGTAACAAGAAACGTTGATGCAAACAAAACATTTCCCAAAGTCATTTCCATTCCAAAGGCAACAATAACAATTAAAACTTCTATGTTAGCAGCAATTGTAGCTAACACCGTAAAGCAGTAAAGTCCCTGCTTTCCAAAAAGTTTAAAGAAAGCAATAACACTTCCATAAATAATAAATATTGATAATACTAATAAAACTTCATTTGACATAATACTTATCCTCCTGTTTTTTGTCTTTTACAGCTATTGCATCAATTTCTTTGCATAGCCGGCATATGTCTTTTTATTCTATTTGTTTTCTCCCACACCAAAATCCGTATTATTAAGAAGGATATCCACTCTTTCATTGTCTATGTATTTTGGATATACCTCTTTAATAAATTCATTAATTACTTTTTTGTCCGGTTTTATAGGCATGGCATTTTCCACCATAATGTTTACACACACTCTTTTAAAATACTTAAGCCCCATTTCAATGTCCCGTATCATTGAATCTGCATTTTGTCCCTTTATTCCCTGCAAAAGATTTATCTCGTCAAAATATTTAGCAATAACCTCAGGATTCTTTTCTTCAATTCCTTTTACCAGCACTTCCTCACGTAATTTGTAATCAAAGGTTTCTAATCCTAATTTTATAAGTACGGTAATTCCAAGATGTGAAAAATCCTTTTTAAACTTTTCAATGTCATCTTTATGCATATAATGGCATTCAAAATGCACCTCATTAATCCCTTTATCTAAACAGATATCCTTTATTAACTTTATGGTTTTATCATCTAAATCCACAAAGCTCCCTGAATTAATGACCTCTAGTTTTTTGTAAATTCCTGTTATGTGACCTAATGCTTCTTTGTTTATTTTATAGTTGTTTTCAATATCCAAACTACTATCTAAATGATAATCACAAAATCTGCATTTTCGCCATTTACATCCATCACCTACAAGCATTACTATTTCTCTTGGATTCTTCTCTTTAATAACAGAATATCTTACAGGATTAAATCCTTCCACCATAAAACTTTTCCTCCTAAACTGAAAAAAGAGTGCACTAAGGCACTCTTTTTCATTCTTATATTAATTCTTATATAAATTAATAATATAGGTTCCCTAGTTTTGTTTATAGACAGGATGGTTACGAACTGTCTTTTATATATTAATATATCTGATTTTACTCTTCTGTAGCATCAGTGCTTTCGACATCCTCTGAAACAGTAACTACTTCTTCTGAAGTATTTACCTCACCGTTTTCTTCTGCCGGTGTTTCTCCTTCAGCTGTTGTTTCCTCATCACCTTCTGATAATTCTAAAACATCATCCTCTGAAAGAACTGTATTTCTGTTATCTGTAGAAAGTCTTACAGAATTGTATCTCTTCATTCCTGTACCTGCCGGAATCAACTTACCAATAAGTACATTTTCCTTGATACCGATAAGTGGATCAACCTTACCGTTAATAGCTGCTTCAGTAAGAACTCTTGTTGTCTCCTGGAATGAAGCTGCTGAGAGGAATGAGCTTGTAGCAAGAGATGCCTTTGTGATACCAAGCATAATCTGTGTACCTGTTGCAGGCTCTTTGCCTTCTTCTACTAACTTCTCATTTACTTCATTGAAATCAAGAACTTCCACTGTTGTTCCCGGTAAGAACTCTGAATCACCGGCTGTTTCCACCTTAATTTTCTTAAGCATCTGTCTAACGATAACCTCAACGTGCTTATCGTTGATATCAACACCCTGTAGACGGTATACTCTCTGAACTTCTCTAATCATATAATCCTGTACTGCACGAAGTCCCTTAATCTTTAAGAGGTCGTGTGGATTAATACTACCTTCTGTAAGCTCATCACCGGCTTCAAGTATTGTTCCATCAAGAATCTTAATTCTTGAACCATAAGGAATTAAGTAAGCCTTTGACTCACCTGTTTCATCGTTTGTTACAATAATTTCGCGTTTCTTCTTAGTTTCCTTGATTTCAGCTCTACCACCAAATTCTGCAATAATTGCAAGTCCCTTTGGCTTTCTTGCTTCAAACAATTCTTCTACTCTAGGAAGACCCTGTGTAATATCGTCACCGGCAACACCACCTGTATGGAAGGTTCTCATTGTAAGCTGTGTACCAGGCTCACCAATTGACTGAGCGGCAATAATACCAACAGCTTCACCTACCTGTACTCTCTGTCCTGTTGCCATGTTTGCACCGTAACACTTAGCACAAACACCTATATGAGATTTACATGTAAGAATTGTTCTTATTTTAACCTTTGTAACACCTGTTGCAACAATTGCAGCTGCCCTCTTAGGTGTAATCATATGGTTTGCTTTTACTATAACATTACCCTCTGCGTCATACATTGTCTCTGCAGCGGTTCTGCCTGTTATACGTTCTTCAAGGCTTTCTACAACTTCATTTCCGTTCATTAATGACTCAATTTCCATATAAGGAATAGCCTTGCCTTCACAACAGTCAACATCACGGATAATTAAATCCTGTGATACGTCAACAAGTCGTCTTGTAAGGTATCCTGAATCGGCTGTACGAAGAGCTGTATCAGAAAGACCTTTACGGGCACCATGGGCAGAAATAAAGTATTCCAAAACGTCAAGACCTTCACGGAAGTTCGATTTAATAGGAAGTTCGATAGTCTTACCTGTTGTATCTGCCATAAGACCACGCATACCGGCAAGCTGTTTAATCTGCTTGTCAGAACCACGGGCACCTGAATCAGCCATCATAAAGATGTTGTTATACTTATCAAGGCCACCAAGAAGTGCGCTGGTAATCTTATTATCGGCATCCTGCCATGTTTCAATTACTTCTTTATATCTTTCCTCGTCTGTTAAGAAACCTCTTCTAAAGTGCTTTGTAATCTTATCAACAGTCTTTTCTGCATCTGCTAAAATCTGCTTCTTAGCAGCCGGTACTGTCATATCTGAAATTGAAACTGTCATGGCAGCTCTTGTGGAGAACTTGTAACCCATAGCCTTGATATTATCAAGAACCTCTGCAGTCTTTGTAGCACCATGGTTATTAATAACCTTCTCAAGAATCTGCTTTAACCCTTTCTTTCCTACATGGAACTCAACTTCAAATCTAAGATAATCTTCATCTTTTTCTCTCTTAACAAATCCTAAATCCTGAGGAAGTATTTCATTGAAAAGACATCTTCCTAAAGTAGTGTCAATAACACCTTCTACTTTTTCACCTTTTCCGTTAAATACTTTTCTCTTAATTTTAATCTTCTGATGAAGTGAAATATCGCCATTTTCATATGCAATAATTGCCTGGGCAACGCTACTGAAATAACGTCCCATAACATCTAACGCTTCTGAAATAACAACTCTGTCATCTGCCTGATATCTGATTATATCCGATGTTTTAATTATTCCATCATCTAAATCTTTCTTAATTTCTTCTTCAGACTGATATACCTTTTCACCAGCCATTGCTTCTTTTTCAGCATCTCCGGTGTAATCTACCATCTTATCCATTGTCAGATAGTAAATACCAAGTACCATATCCTGTGAAGGGACTGCTACAGGCGCACCATCAGACGGCTTAAGAAGGTTGTTAGGTGAAAGTAATAAGAATCTACATTCAGCCTGTGCCTCCACAGAAAGTGGAAGATGAACAGCCATCTGGTCTCCATCGAAATCGGCGTTGAAAGCTGTACATACCAACGGATGTAACTTAATAGCTTTACCTTCTACTAATACCGGTTCAAATGCCTGAATACCTAATCTATGAAGTGTCGGCGCACGGTTAAGCATAACCGGATGTTCCTTAATTACATCTTCAAGTACATCCCAAACTTCTGTCTGAAGTCTTTCCACCATCTTCTTAGCACTCTTAATATTATGTGCTGTGCCGTTTGCTACTAATTCCTTCATTACAAATGGCTTAAATAATTCAATTGCCATTTCCTTTGGAAGACCACACTGATAAATCTTAAGTTCAGGTCCTACTACGATAACTGAACGTCCTGAGTAGTCAACACGCTTACCAAGTAAGTTCTGACGGAAACGTCCCTGCTTACCTTTAAGCATATCTGAAAGTGACTTAAGTGCTCTGTTACCAGGTCCTGTTACAGGTCTGCCACGTCTTCCATTATCGATTAATGCATCAACAGCTTCCTGAAGCATTCTCTTTTCGTTTCTTACAATAATCTCAGGTGCTCCAAGTTCAAGAAGTCTTTTAAGACGATTGTTTCTGTTAATGATTCTTCTGTATAAATCATTTAAATCAGATGTGGCAAATCTACCACCGTCTAACTGTACCATAGGTCTGATATCAGGTGGAATTACCGGTATAACATCTAAGATCATCCATTCAGGTCTGTTTCCTGAATTTCTGAATGCTTCGTGCACCTCTAATCTCTTTACGATTTTTGCCTTTTTCTGACCTGTCGCTTCAAAAAGTTCCTGCTTTAATGCTTCTGCTTCTTTATCAAGGTCAATTGCCTGAAGCAATTCTTTTATTGCTTCAGCACCCATTCCTACTCTGAACTTGCCATCAAATTCTTCGTAAGCTTCTCTATATTCCTTCTCTGACAATACCTGCTTGTACTCCAATGTGGTATCCATTGGGTCAAGTACGATATATGACGCGAAGTATAATACCTTCTCTAAAACTCTAGGTGAAATATCAAGTATAAGTCCCATTCTTGAAGGGATACCCTTAAAATACCAGATATGTGATACAGGTGTAGCAAGTTCTACACTACCCATACGTTCACGACGTACACTTGACTTTGTAACTTCAACACCACATCTGTCACAAATTACGCCTTTATATCTGATCTTTTTATATTTACCACAATGACATTCCCAATCCTTATTTGGTCCGAAAATCTTCTCACAGAACAAACCATCTTTTTCAGGTTTTAAAGTTCTGTAGTTAATTGTCTCCGGCTTTGTTACCTCGCCTCTTGACCATTCTCTGATTTTCTCAGGTGATGCAAGACCAATTTTAATTTTATCAAATGCTGCCTGTTCACTAACATTCATGTCTGCCATGATCAATCTCCCTTCTTTTAATTTTCTTCTCCGTCAGAAAATACCTCTCCTGAAGCATCAACTGTCTGGAGTTCATCATTTACAAATTCCTGTGTCTGGAAGCCTGCCTGTTCAAATGCCTGACTATCTTCCTTATTTCCACTAAAATTCTTATCGCTGTTTAAGATTGCATTGAAGTTTGTTTCACCGTAATCAACGCTTTCCTTTAATTCAACTTCTTCATCATTTTCATCTAATACCTTAATATCTAATGCCAATGACTGAAGTTCCTTAATAAGAACCTTGAATGATTCAGGAATTCCCGGCTGAGGGATATTTTCACCCTTAATAATTGCTTCGTAAGTCTTAACACGTCCTACAACGTCATCAGACTTAACTGTTAAGATTTCCTGTAATGTGTATGATGCACCATAAGCTTCTAATGCCCAAACTTCCATTTCACCAAATCTCTGTCCACCGAACTGAGCCTTACCACCAAGTGGCTGCTGAGTTACTAATGAGTAAGGACCTGTTGAACGTGCATGAATCTTATCATCTACTAAGTGATGGAGTTTTAAGTAATGCATGAATCCGATTGTTACAGGGCTGTCAAAATACTCACCTGTTCTACCGTCTCTAAGTCTTACCTTACCATCTCTGTTAATAGGAACCCCTCTCCATTCTTCTCTATGGTCAAGGTGTTCTTCTAAATATTCCATAACTTCAGGTCTTAATGTATCCTTATACTTAGCCTGGAAGTCTTCCCATTCAGTGTTTGCATAATCATTTGCAAGCTCAAGGGTATCCATAATATCATACTCGTCTGCTCCATCAAATACAGGTGTTGCAATATTGAAACCTAATACCTTTGCAGCAAGACTTAAATGAATTTCAAGGACCTGACCTATGTTCATACGTGAAGGTACGCCCAATGGATTAAGCACGATATCAAGTGGACGTCCGTTTGGAAGGAATGGCATATCTTCAACAGGTAATACTCTTGAAACTACACCCTTGTTACCATGACGTCCAGCCATCTTATCACCAACGGAAATCTTTCTCTTCTGTGCAATATATATACGAACTGATTCATTAACACCAGGTGCTAATTCATCACCGTTTTCTCTCTTAAATACCTTAGCATCAACAATGATACCTGACTCACCGTGAGGAACCTTAAGGGATGTATCTCTTACTTCTCTTGCCTTTTCTCCAAAGATTGCTCTAAGAAGTCTCTCTTCCGGTGTAAGTTCTGTTTCACCCTTAGGTGTAACCTTACCAACAAGAATATCCCCTGCTCTTACTTCAGCACCAATTCTTATGATACCTCTTTCATCAAGGTCTTTTCTTGCATCATCACCAACGCCCGGAACATCATTTGTAATTTCTTCAGGTCCAAGTTTGGTATCTCTTGCCTCTGTTTCGTATTCTTCTATATGAATTGATGTATAAACATCATCCTGTACTAATCTTTCACTAAGAAGTACGGCATCCTCGTAGTTGTAACCTTCCCATGTCATAAATCCAATAAGCGGGTTCTTACCAAGAGCGATTTCACCATTAGATGTGGAAGCACCATCGGCAATAACTTCACCGGCTTCTACATGGTCACCCTTAAATACGATTGCTCTCTGGTTATAACAGTTACTCTGGTTACTTCTCTGGAATTTAAGAAGTTTGTATGTTTCCTTCTCACCGTTATCATCATATCTTAATGTGATTTCCTTAGATGTAGATCTTTCAACTACACCTGCACGTTTTGCAACAACACATACACCTGAGTCAACAGCTGCCTTGCCTTCCATTCCCGTACCAACTACAGGAGCTTCTGTAGTCATAAGAGGAACTGCCTGACGCTGCATGTTAGATCCCATAAGGGCACGGTTAGCATCATCGTTCTGTAAGAAAGGAATCATGGATGTAGCAACTGAGAATACCATTCTAGGAGAAACGTCCATAAGGTCAATTCTCTTCTTGTCAAACTGTGATGTTTCCTCTCTGAAACGTCCTGATACATTATTGTTTACAAAGTGTCCTTCTTCATCTAAAGGTTCGTTAGCCTGTGCTACTGTGTAGTTATCTTCCTCATCAGCTGTAAGGTAAACAACTTCATCTGTTACCCTTGGATTTTCAGGATCTGATTTATCTACAACACGATATGGTGCTTCAATAAATCCGTACTCATTTAATCTGGCAAAAGATGCAAATGAGTTAATAAGACCGATGTTTGGTCCTTCAGGTGTCTCAATAGGACACATTCTTCCATAGTGAGTATAATGTACATCTCGAACCTCGAATCCGGCACGGTCTCTTGAAAGACCACCAGGTCCTAAGGCTGATAAACGTCTCTTATGTGTCAACTCACCAAGTGGGTTATTCTGATCCATAAACTGTGACAACTGGGAACTTCCAAAGAATTCCTTAACAGCAGCTGTTACAGGTTTAATGTTAATTAATGTCTGTGGTGAAACTCCTTCAAGATCCTGAGTTGTCATTCTTTCACGAACAACTCTTTCCATTCTTGAAAGACCTATTCTATACTGGTTCTGAAGTAACTCGCCAACTGCACGGATACGTCTGTTTCCTAAGTGGTCAATATCATCAGATGTACCAATACCATACTCTAAGTTGAGTAAGTAGTTAATAGAAGCAAGAATATCTTCCTTAGTAATGTGCTTTGGAACTAATTCATGAGCACGTCTCTTAATGGCATCCTTTAAATCTTCTTCTGAATCATTTTCTTCAAGGATTTCTGCCAAAACAGGATAATATACATCTTCTAAAATTCCAAGACTCTTGCAGTCAAAGTCAACATAGGCATTAATATCTACTGCAAGGTTTGAAAGTATCTTTTCATTCTTAACATCTGTCTGAATCATAACAGATGGAATTGCAGCATTCTGAATCTTTACAGCTAAATCCTTTGTAACTGTAGTTCCTGCTTCCGCAATAACCTCACCTGTAGTCATGTCTATAACATCCTCTGCTAATACATGACCTGTGATACGATTCTTAAATGCTAATTTTTTGTTATATTTATAACGTCCTACTCTTGCAAGATCATATCTCTTTGCGTCAAAGAACATTCCTGTAATAATTGATTCCGCACTGTCAACACTTAAAGGCTCGCCCGGACGGATTTTCTTGTATAACTCAAGAAGTCCGCTCTCGTAATCGTCACTCTGGTCTTTTTCAAATGTAGCAGTAAGTTTCTCTTCTTCACCAAATAATTCAGTGATTTCTGCATTTGTTCCAACACCTAAAGCTCTAATAAGAACTGTAACCGGTACTTTTCTTGTTCTGTCAACACGAACATAAAATACATCATTAGAATCTGTTTCATATTCTAACCATGCACCACGGTTAGGAATAACCTGTGAAGTATATAATTCCTTACCAACCTTATCATGTCCGATAACATAATAGATACCAGGTGAACGCACCAGCTGACTTACGATAACACGCTCAGCACCATTGATTACAAATGTACCTGTTGCTGTCATAAGAGGTAAATCTCCCATGAAAATCTCATGTTCTGTAAATTCTCCGGTTTCCTTATTATGAAGTCTTACTTTTACCTTCAAAGGTGCAGCATATGTTGCATCTCTTTCCTTACATTCCTCGATTGTGTATTTCTTTTCATCTTCACACAATTTGAAATCAACAAATTCGAGGCTTAAGCTCTGTCCGTAATCTTCAATTGGAGAAATATCATCTAATACTTCTCTAAGACCTGATGTCAGGAACCATTCATATGAATCTCTCTGAACTTCAATAAGGTTAGGCATTTCAAGCACTTCTTTTTGTCTGGAATAGCTCATTCTGATGCCTTTTCCCGCTTTTACAGGACGAATTCTGTTCTTTTCCATCGACGTTTCACTCCTTGTCTTTATTTTGTTAATTAATTAGCTACATAAACTTTATTTTATTAGTTTTTAAAGCGTTTTCTTAGTAAAAAACTGCCATTTTTGCTCTTAAAAGGGCGCACTAACCCCCTTGTATGCGCGTAGCAAATTTTACTATACCACTAAATGTAAAAAGAGTCAACCATTTAAAAACAATTGACTCTTTTCATGTATAATATTTTAATTTTGTTTAATGTTAATTATAATTCTTTATTCTTTTTAAGGTACTCACGGGTATCCTTTGCCACTACACCACCTAATGCAAACAAAGCAATTATGTTTGGAATTGCCATAAGTCCGTTAAAGATATCAGCTATAGTCCAAACTGCTGCAACTGTCATATAAGGTCCAATGAATACTGCCAAAATATAAAGCCATCTGTAAACCTTTACAGCACCTTTGCTTCCATTAAAGAGATATTCAAGACATCTCTCACCATAATAATTCCATCCAAGAATAGTAGTAAAAGCAAAGAACACAAGACAAATCATTAATATAAATGATGCCACATCTCCCGGAAGGAAATATAATCCCTTCTGCCATGCTGCAGTTGTAACCTGAACGCCTTCAAGACTCTTATCTGCCCATGTTCCCATCATTACAATTGATAAACCTGTCATTGTACAAATAATTATTGTATCAATAAATGTACCTGTCATTGAAACAAGTCCCTGTCTTACAGGTTCCTTAGTCTGAGCTGCTGCAGCTGCTATAGGTGCAGAACCAAGTCCTGACTCATTGGAGAAAATACCTCTTGCAACACCTTTTTGCATTGCAATTGCAATAGAGGCAAGAACACCACCTGCAACGGGTTTAACGCCAAATGCTCCTTCAAATATTTCAACAAAAGCTCCCGGAACATTTTCAATATTAGCTATAATAAGTACCAAAGCTGCAACTACATAAATAACTGCCATAAACGGAACAATTATCTGTGATACACTGGCAATTCTCTTAATGCCGCCAATTACCACCAAGCCTACACAAAGTGCAAGAATTACTGCCGAAACAACAATTGCATATGAATATTCAGCTCCAAATATGCTTACAGTATGTGCCTTATTAGGATCAAAAAATCCCTGTACGGCTGATGCAATACCCTGAACCTGTGTAAATGTACCTATACCAAACAAACCTACACACGCCCCAAAGAAAGCAAAGATTTTTCCAAGCCATCTCCAATTACGCCCCATACCGTTTTCAATGTAATAAAATGGTCCGCCAAGCACATGACCATCTTCGTCTATCTTTCTATACTTTACTGCAAGAAATCCTTCAGAGTACTTTGTTGCCATTCCAAAGAAGGCTGCCAACCACATCCAGAATAAAGCTCCCGGTCCACCGGCAAGAACGCCAATAGCTGTGGCTACACCTACGATATTTCCTGTTCCAATAGTTGCTGAAAGTGCTGTACACAATGCCCCAAAGCTTGTAACTTCACCTTCACCTTCATCTTCGTTTTTAACCATAAATCTAAGAGCTTTAGGTAAATGTATTACCTGTATAAGTCTCAAACGAAAAGTAAGGTAGATACCTGCTGATAAAATGAGTACGATAAGCGGTACTCCCCAAACAAAGTTATCTACCTGACCTAAAAACTCTGTAAACTGTTTCATTTTTTCCTCCTGTCCTTTTGCCTGAGAGATCGACTGTACTTCCAGTCTTACACCTTCGGCGCCTGAGTCAGCTATAAGCCATCAGACCTCTCCAGTTATTTTTTCTCAATATTATCAATAGAATATATTTTCAAAAGAAAACAGACATTATGTATTAAATACAAATGCCTGTCTCCATTTAAACAAATTAATTATTTAAGAGTTACTGTTGCTCCAACTTCTTCTAACTGCTTCTTAAGAGCTTCAGCTTCTTCCTTAGAAATTCCTTCCTTAACAACCTTAGGTGCTCCGTCAACAACTTCCTTAGCTTCCTTAAGTCCTAAACCTGTAGCATCCTTAACTGCCTTAATAACTTTAACCTTCTGAGCTCCAACTTCTGTTAACTCAACGTCAAATTCTGTCTTTTCTTCAGCTGCTGCTGCATCTCCACCTGCTGCTGCAACTACAACACCTGCTGCTGCAGATACTCCAAATTCTTCTT
Source organism: Eubacterium segne (assembly GCF_014287775.1). Classification (NCBI taxonomy): domain Bacteria; kingdom Bacillati; phylum Bacillota; class Clostridia; order Eubacteriales; family Eubacteriaceae; genus Eubacterium; species Eubacterium segne. The sequence goes on along the minus strand of NZ_JACOOZ010000006.1, from coordinate 3,497 downwards.
CACATGCCTTTACAAGGTCATTTAATTCTAATACTGTTAATCCTTTGATTACTTCAATGATTTCTGCTGTTGTCATTGTAAATTCCTCCATTTTATTCTTTTAATTCTTGTGCGGACTCATAATCCGTAATTGCTCATACAACTAATTACTGAGCTGCTTCTTCGTTCTGTTCTGCAATCTGCTTAATAACACGAGCGAAGTTTGTAATTGGTGACTGCATAGATCCAAGTAATTTTGAGAGAAGTACTTCTCTTGATGGAATAGATGCAATCTGCTTTACACCGTCTGCATCATAGTAAACACCGTCAACTACACCGCCTTTAACTTCCAATGCTTCTGCACCCTTTGCAAAGTTTACTAAAACTCTTGCTGCTGCAGTAGCATCATCCTTACAAACTGCGATAGCTGTAGGTCCTTCAAGATGCTGAGCTAAATCTGAAAATTCTGTATCTTTGATTGCAAAATTAATCATAGTGTTCTTGTATACTTTGTATACAACGCCTGCTTCTCTTAACTGTTTACGAAGCTCTGTGTCCTGTGCAACAGTAAGTCCACGATAGTCAACTACAACTGCTGTAGCTGCACCATTGAGTAATTCTGAAATCTCTTCTACGATAGGTTTCTTTAACTCTACTTTTGCCATGAATGTCTTGCCTCCTTATTTTTTTTAGGTCTGCAACCTTCATTCGCCGAACTTATTCATAAAAAAACTCCCTGCGAAAACAGAGAGGTACTAATAGTCATATATAAATAACTCCCTCGGTAGGCGATGTTAATGCTTACTTCACATATGAATCATATGCAAAACCTACTGTCTTCGGCAATTGGTTTTTAACCACTTGTGCATAATAGCACATTATTATTATATTGTCAACTGATATGCTTCAATAAACATGAAGCATATCAGTAACAAGTTACATAAATAAATTATGCGTTAACAATTTTTGAAACGTTAACCTTTACACCAGGTCCCATTGTTGATGTAACAGTGATTGACTTAATGTAAGCACCCTTAACTGCTGCCGGTTTAGCTTTCATAATAGCACCCATAAGCGCTTCGAAGTTCTGTGTTAACTGTTCTTCTGTAAATGAAGCCTTTCCAACAGGAACGTGAACGATGTTAGCCTTGTCAAGTCTGTACTCAATCTTACCTGCTTTGATATCAGCAATAGCTTTTGTAACATCCATTGTTACTGTACCTGCTTTTGGGTTAGGCATTAAGCCCTTTGGTCCGAGAACACGACCAAGTCTACCAACAACACCCATCATATCAGGTGTAGCTACAACCACATCGAAATCAAACCATCCGTCGTTCTGAATCTTAGGAATTAATTCTTCTGCTCCAACAAAATCTGCTCCTGCTGCTAAAGCTTCGTCAGCCTTTGCTCCCTTAGCGAAAACCAAAACCTTAACTTCCTTACCTGTACCGTTAGGTAAAACTACGGCACCACGGATCTGCTGATCTGCATGACGTCCGTCACAACCTGTTCTAATGTGACATTCTATTGTTTCATCAAATTTTGCAACTGCTGATTTCTTTACTAAAGAAATCGCTTCTTCTGTATCATACTGTGCAGCTCTGTCAATATTCTTTGCTGCCTCAATATACTTCTTACCTCTCTTCATTTAAACCTCCTCGTGGTAATAACGGATATACCTCCCACGTTCTTTTCAATTCATTTTTATTATAGTAGAATCTTCCTCAGACTCTGCCATTTCGAAAATGTTTCATGCAATTGTATGATAACAATGCCTTCATTTACGAAAATTAGTCTTCAACCTTGATTCCCATGCTTCTTGCAGTACCTGCGACCATGCTCATAGCAGCCTCAACTGTTGCCGCATTTAAATCCTTCATCTTTGTTTCTGCAATCTGCTGTAAATCAGCTTTTGAAATTGTTGCAACTGTTTCCTTAATTGAGTTTCCTGCACCCTTCTGAATCTTGCAGGCTTTCTTTAATAAAACTGCTGCAGGTGGAGTCTTTGTAATAAAACTAAAACTCTTGTCCTGGTAAACAGTGATAACAACAGGAATGATCATTCCCGGCTGATCAGCTGTTCTTGCGTTGAAGTCCTTTGTGAACTGAACGATGTTTAATCCATGCTGTCCAAGTGCTGGACCAACTGGTGGAGCTGGTGTTGCTTTTCCAGCCTCAATCTGCAATTTAATGTAACCTTCTACTTTCTTTGCCATTTTTCGGCACCTCCTATTGTGGTATTATCGGGAATCCCTCCCACTGCTTCGTGGCCACCACGAAACATTCTTCTTTTATCTTAAAACCAATATTTAAATGGTCTTAATTCATCTTTTTAACTTCGGAGAAATTAAGTTCTACCGGAGTTTCTCTTCCAAACATGTCCACGTTAATTGTGACTGTCTGTCTGTTATCGTCAATACGCTTAATAGTACCTGCAGTACCTGTCCATACGCCTCCAATAACAGTAATCATATCCCCTTCCGCAAAATCAATATTGACTCTTTCGGTCTTAATACCTAAAGTAGCCATTTCTTCTGCTGTAAGAGGAACCGGCTTAGATCCTGGTCCTACGAAACCTGTAACACCTCTGGTATTTCTTACTACATACCATGTGTCATCGTTCATAACCATATTAATAAGCACATATCCAGGGAAAAGCTTCTTCTCAGTAACTTCTCTTTTGCCGTTCTTCAATTCTACCACTTCCTGTTTTGGAACTGATACTTCTAATATCTGATCCTGCAATTTTCTGTTTTCAATTGACTGTTCGATATTAGTTTTAACTTTGTTCTCATATCCTGAATAGGTATGAACAACATACCATTTTGCTTCTGACATCTAATCACCTCTTATATTCTTATATTATCCAATAATCTTATCAAGACCAAACTGTATCAGCTGATCAATCATGCCAATGAGGATACCAAGAATAGTTGTGATTATAACTACTACAACGCTCTGTCTTACTATAGAAGCCTTTGTAGGCCAGATAATCTTTGCATATTCAGCTTTAAGACCTGTCCACCAGCTCTTAGTTTTAGAGCTTTTCTTCTTAGCTTTAGCTTCTGCCATGTTTCTACCTCCCAAAAAACTATTTTGTTTCTTTGTGTAATGTATGCTTCTGACAGAACTTGCAATATTTCTTTGTTTCTACTCTGTCCGGATGAGTTTTCTTATCCTTAGTAGTATTGTAATTACGCTGCTTGCATTCTGTGCATTCTAATGTGATTCTTGTTCTCATGAGATTCACCTCCGTTATATTCTATCTAATCCATCCCAGAGAGTATTTTTTTTATCACTTTTTGTAATATGAGCAAAAAAAAAAGACCTCTCTTTGCTATATAACTATAACATCTAAACCTTTTTACGTCAACAGTAAAATAGCAAATTCGAAATCTTCCTAAAATGAAATTTTAAATTCCACTCTCCCACTGTACAGTGGAATTTACTTTTACATAAACGGAATTTACTCTTTCACACCATTTTCCTCTATTATATTGCTTATTCCCTCTTCTTTT